>PWZW01000293.1 GCA_003567255.1 Puniceicoccaceae bacterium
GAGTGCAGGGGCGGACGACTGCCTTGCGGTAGGAAACGTGGGGCGTGCAGTGGATAAACCGATGAAGGCACGCCCTCTCGAGTTGAGTACACACGACGGGTGGAGCGCGTGCGCTCCACCGCGAAATGGCCCCCACTTGTTGGTCGAAAAAGAGGGTAGCCTAATGCGGATTGAGGCGAATGGAAGGGTAGTTCGTTCCTTTGGCAGGATCGGGAACGTGCCTTGTCCGCTGGCTGTCGATGATCGAAGGGGCATCGCCTACCGGTACTGCTGTGAGGCGCGGGCAGGGGGCCGCGACTACAGTGAGCTTCGTTCTTTTGACTTGATCGGGGGGCGGGTGACCAAGGTCCTGTCTTTACGATTGAATCAGTGGGTTTTGTGGATGTTGGCGGCTCTGCCCAAATCAAGCAGCGCGGCTGGCCCCACGCTTTTTGGCTTGATTGCTAGCGACGAACCCAGCGAGGTGGGCGTCCATATCCGGCACCAGCTGTTTTTCTTCGATGCGGCGCGTCCGCCCCTTCGTCTGCGTCCGCTCTGCCGGGATGCCTACCATCCGATCGCGCTTTCGCTAAAGGCGCGGAGAATGATATTTTCGGGAGCGGAGGGACTGCATCTCGTTGGGATCGGCGGCGAGCGCCTGGCTGAGTACCGTGGTCAAGAGGGTCCGCGGGGGCGGGGCGCCTCTTTTATCGGAACCAAAGCAGAGCGCGCGGTCGTGGGTGGCGGCGGCCTCTTCCTTTGGGACTTTACTGAAGGTCGGATGGAGCAACTTACCGACCAGGGGCACTGGCCTGTCTGGGACTCACGCCGTAACGGGGTGTGGTACTCTAGTTCCAGTGGGGACCTGCGGTTCTACGACCTCGCGACCAGGCAAGCACAGAAAATTCTCGAAGTTACCAATCAGCGGTTCCTCGATACGGCCCATGCCCAGCCTGCCGTCTTGAGCGCTGATGGCCGCTACCTCGCTCAAACCATCAGCGAAAGAAGGCTCCGGGGAGCGACCAAACATGCCTTCGGAGATGCCGGCCAGCGCGATTTGGTCTTCGCTCACGATCATTGCCTCCTTATCGCCGATATAGCGCAAAAGCGGTTCTGGCAGTTGCCCGGTCAATTTGAAAATGTTCGCTTACTCACGCCAAATATTGAAACCAAAATATTGACGGATTAGGAGTGAGACTTAGTATCAAAAAGATGAAGTTAACGTTTCTTCACTTTTGGGTGCGTGCGCTACCTTGCCTCTGTGGTTTACTGGCGCTTCCCTTGTCCGCAGAGCAATTATTTTTGTACAGTGGGCGGAGCAAAGCCTTGGTAGAGCCTATCATTCAAGCATTTGAGCGTGAAACGGGGATTCGTGTACATGCGCGCTTTGGAGGGACGTCGCAACTGGCGATTGCTCTTCAGGAAGAAGGTCGGCGTTCACGGGCAGATCTTTTTTGGGCGCAGGACGCCGGCGTGCTGGGAAGTGTGCGCACCTTGTTTGCATCTCTGCCGGTTGAGCTTACTGGGGATTTGGTTGCGGATGCGGTGCATACAGAGCGGCGCTGGGTAGGTACCAGTGGACGCGCACGCGTCTTTGTCTATGCGCCTGGCCGCGTGGCAAGTGGAGACCTCCCCGAAGCGCTGGAGGATTTAGCCGATTCTGTTTGGCAGGAGCGCGTGGGTTGGGCCCCGGCCAATAGTTCATTCCAGACATTTGTAACTGCGCTGAGACATCTGGAAGGGGAACGCGCGACCAAGGCTTGGTTGGCATCAATGCGTGCGAATGGTGCCCAAACTTATCCGAATAATTCAGCCCTGCTTCAAGCGGTGGCAGCTGGCGAAATTGACCTTGCCTTAACCAACCACTATTACCTCTACCGCGCACTTGAGCGAAACCCGGATTTTCCGGTGGCTCAGGCTTTTTTTGCCGAAGGCTCCCCGGGAAACTTAGTGAACTATGCGGCCGTCGGGGTACTTGAGACCAGTCGCAACCGAGCCGCCGCTGAGCGCTTCGTGGCCTTCTTGCTTTCTCCCAAAGCGCAAGGCTACTTCGTAGAAAATGTTTTCGAATACCCGGTGCGGGATGTGGTTGAGCACCTTCCGAGTGCGATTGATCAAACCGAGATTCATCGAGTGCGTCCGCAGGTGGATTCGAACGCACTCGATGATTTGTCTGGCACGATCAGCCTGCTTCGGGAGGTGGGGCTTCTTTAGGCCAAGCCATGCCCAATCAATCGTGGAAGCCCCACACCGCGCATCCGCCGTGGTACTTTGTGTTGCCGGCCGTTTTTGTGTCTTGCAGCCTCGGGTTTGTCTTTATCTATCTCGGCTTTCGGGCGTTCTCGGATGGGCCGGCGGCTTTGTGGGAGTTGCTCTGGCGGGAGCGGACAGCGGTCCTCTTGTGGAACACACTGCGCCTCGCTTTTGGTGTGATGGTGTTGACCACACTGATTAGTTTTCCCCTTGCCTGGTTAACGGCGCGGACTGGTTTGGCCCGTTACCGTGTGGTCTCTCTTCTGGCCATTCTTCCACTGGCAATCCCCGGCTACATCATGGCTTGGGCGCTTTTGAGCTTGGGGGGAGATTACGGCATTATCCAAAGGTTGGGCGGGGGAAGTTTCCCGCGAATAACCGGTTACTGGGGTGCGCTGCTGGCAATCAGCCTCTACGCGTTTCCCTACCTTTATCTGAATTTACGTTCCGCGTTTTTGGGTATGGATCCCGCCCAGGAAGATGCTGCGCGCAGCCTCGGGCGGGGGCCTATATCCGTATTTTTCACCGTGGTGCTGCCGCAGTGCAGGCCGGCGTACTTGGCGGGAACTTTAATCATCCTGCTGTATGTGCTTGGGGACTTCGGTTCGGTCACATTGATGCGCTACGAAACCTTCAGTCAGGCAGTGTTTGTCCAGTATAGCTCGCTCATGGATCGACAAACGGCCTCGGGCCTTGCTTTGCTGCTGATGGTGATAGCTGGTGGCTTGATCTTGCTTGAGGTGCGTCTGCTTGGACGAATGACCCTGCACAAGGTGGGAACGGGTACAGTGAAAGCCGCTGGTTATTATTCGCTACGACCCTGGTGGTGGGTGCTCGTCGGACTATTCCTAATCCTTGTTTTCGGCTCGGCCCTGGTCGCTCCGCTCTTTGCGATTTCTTTTTGGCTAATAGAATTCCCCCCCGCGGGAGAGATGCCCCAGGTTTGGCGGGGGCTGAAGGATTCGTTTTCGGTCGCGGTCCCCTCGGCCTTCCTGGCAGGGGCCCTCGCGCTTCCCCTCGCCTACCTTGGCGTGCGCTACCCGTACGGGCGAGGCCGCGCCCTTGAGCGCGCTGCCTATTTTGGCTATGCGATGCCCCCCTTGGCCTTGGCGCTCGCAGCTGCAGCCGTTTCACTCTACCTCCTGCCTTTCCTCTATCAAACCCTCTTCCTTTTGATTGTGGTCTGTTCATTGCATTTTTTGGCGGAAGGGATGGGGCCGATCCGGACGACACTTTACCAGGCGTCCCCCCGCCTGGAGGAGGCCGCGCGCTCCCTCGGATGCAATCCGCTTACCGCTTTTTTCCGTGGTACCTTCCCTTTACTTTTAAAGGGAATGGCCGCGGGCATCGCTTTCGTATTTCTCTCCGTAATGAAGGAGCTCCCCATCACCTACATCCTTTCTCCGTGGGGCTTTCATCCACTTGCGGTAAACATCTGGGACCTTACCAACGAGGGGATGTACGCCGAGGCGGCACCGCACGCGCTTGCGCTTTTGGTATTTTCCCTAATCTTTATAGGATTCCTCATGCTCAGGGAAAAACGCATCTAAATGAACTCACTTCTACAGATCCGTGGTTTAGCTAAACGCTTCACCCGTGGCGCATACCCGGCAGTCAACGATATCGACCTGGATGTTTTGCCGGGAGAGATTTTTGCCCTGCTCGGTCCCAGTGGTTGCGGTAAAACGACGACCCTGCGCATGGTCGCCGGCTTTGAGCGGGCTGATCGAGGAGAAATTCGCATCCATGACGTTTTGGTAGAGGGCGGCTCCCGGACCATTCCGCCGGAGAAGCGCAATGTGGGCATTGTTTTTCAGGACTATGCCCTGTTTCCGCACCTGAGTGTGCTAAAGAATATTTGCTTCGGACTGAAGGGAAAACCCAAGGCCGAGCAGCTTAAGCTCGCCCGTGCGGTGCTTCAACTCGTTGGCCTCGAAGCCTCGGCCGATGTCATGCCCTCAACCCTTTCCGGTGGTCAACAACAGCGCGTTGCCCTCGCCCGGACCCTTGTGGCTGAGCCGGATTTGATTTTGATGGATGAACCCTTCTCCAGCCTCGATCCCGTCTTGCGGGAAAATACCCGCGCCGAGGTGCGCAGCCTACTCCAACGCGCGCAAATGACCACTATTCTGGTAACGCACGATCAAGAGGAAGCCCTTTCCTTTGCCGATCGGGTCGCGGTCATGCGGGACGGAAAAATCGAGCAAGTCGGCACGCCGGAAGAAGTGTACAACTGCC
This sequence comes from Puniceicoccaceae bacterium, assembly GCA_003567255.1. Taxonomy (GTDB): domain Bacteria; phylum Verrucomicrobiota; class Verrucomicrobiia; order Opitutales; family Coraliomargaritaceae; genus T3Sed10-183. The sequence continues at coordinate 4,471 of PWZW01000293.1, forward strand.
CGCAGACCGAGTTTGTTGCACGCTTCCTCGGGAGGACCAACCTTATCGAAGGGGTCGCGAGCGGGTGCATGGCTGAGACGGATCTTGGTCGCTTACGCTTGGACCGTACGGCCTGGGGGAAGGTGCAGGTATCGTTGCGCCCCGAGCACCTCTCGCTCATTCCGCCGGATCCCCGCGCTAAACGCCCCGCCGGGCAGATCGTTGACCGCGCCTTTAAGGGGCACGACATCACCTACTGTGTACGCTTCCCTAACCGGGAGTGGATCGTCCACACTGATAATCGCAATCAGTTCAAAGTCGGCGAATTCGCCCTCCTCACCGCGCTTGAGCCAGCAGTTGTGCTTAAGTCGGAGGCTGGTGCAGAGCCTGCCGTTGCGCTCGGCGCGGCGGATTGACTCCGCTACGGAGTGGGGGGCAATCCGCCCCCAAGAGCGGGTCTTCAGCCGCGCACTGGCTCACTCCTCGCCCCGACGTCGGAAGACCACCCGGTTGTAGAAGTAGCCGATCCCCAGCAGGCAGATGCCGAGACCGAGGAAGGAAAGCACCCGGTAGAGACCGGTGAGCTGCGCGGCATCGACGAGGAAGACCTTGCCCACCGTGATCAATAGCAGCACCAGCGAGCCAACGTGCAGAGCTTTGACCCGCCAGCGCAGTCCGGCCAACTGGAAGGCTACGCCCAACAGCACCCACCCTATGGAGTAGGTGTAGAGCTCCGCATCCGACATTGATCCCCTGAGCATTTCGCCTTGGAAATAGTGCCGAATCGAAAACGTCAGCCAGAGCCAGGCGAGGAGCATGGCCGCGATTTGGAAGATCCCGCCCTCCGGCGCCCGCCCGGCGCGGGCAAAGGCGCAGCTCAGCCATATCGCGACCACCAGCGGGATACCGAGTTGCAGGAGCAGTGCGTTCCAAAAAACGAGCTCACCGAGCGGAGCAAATGCGGTGAGGTGGACCAGCCAAAGGCGGGCGAGCACCACCCCGGCAGCCACCCAAACGAGCACCCCCGTCGCCGCGCTGCCACGGAGCAGAAAAATGCCGGCCACTCCGGCGATGACCGCCCACAGCGCGGTCATGCCACCGTCCAGTCCCGCTTGCAACGGCTCCTCACCGAGGCAAAGCACCGCCACCACAGCGTAGCCGAGCGCAATGCCTAGCACGCCGATAAACGCCATACTCGCCTTGAGGGCTCTGCGCAGATTCACCGACACCGCTGTGAAGAGTGCGGAGATAAACGCTATAAACGCCAATAGGTAAGCGCCGATGCCCGTGGCGTCGGGCACTGCGTTGACCGGGATCGGGCCAAAGAGGAATTCAATCCCGAGAAATAACTCAGAGCGGAAGAGCACAAGGGTGAGC
>PWZW01000316.1 GCA_003567255.1 Puniceicoccaceae bacterium
CCTCCAGATCCGGATCGCAGCAGAAACCAGCGTGGGCAAATCCTCCGTGGATGCCCCCCTCCTCGCTCTCATCACTGGGGGTGAAGAAATCGACGAACTCAGCTTCGGACGTGAGCTCTGCGCTGTTTTCCTTTTGAAAGGCTTTTGCCCGGGCAAGGAGCGCATTCTGGATTGAATCCAGCTCACTGCTGATTGCGGCGACGAACTCCGCCCGCGGCCAACTCTGCTTATCCTTGGGTGCGCGATCCCTTCGGGCAACGAACACGGCGTCCTGAGCGAGGTCGCGCGGGCCGACCTCGACGCGGATGGGCACGCCCTTTTTAACCCAGCTCCAAGTCTTCTCACCACCGCGCAAGTCGCGGTCGTCCAGCACCACCTTCACCTTTCCATGGCAGAAGCTTTGCTGCTCCAGTTCACGCTTGAGGGCAGCGCAGTAATCGAGCACGGCCTGACGGCTATCCTCCTTCGGGGTGACGGGGAGGATGACCACATGGGCCGGTGCCAAGCGGGGTGGCAGGATGAGCCCATCGTCGTCGCTATGGGTCATGATCAAACCACCCACCAAGCGGGTGGACACTCCCCAGGAAGTGGTCCAGGCGAGAGACTCCTTACCATCTGCACCGAGATACTTAATGTTTGCGGAGCGGGAAAAGTTTTGACCGAGGAAGTGGGACGTCCCGGCTTGAAGCGCCCGGCGGTCCTGCATCATCGCCTCGATGGAGTAAGTGCTGACGGCCCCGGGGAAGCGTTCTCCGGCGGTTTTCTCGCCAACCACCACGGGCATAGCCATGTAGGTTTCGGCGAAATCGGCATAGACCTCGAGCATCTTGCGGGTTTCCTCCTCCGCCTCCTCCGCAGTGGCGTGGGCGGTGTGGCCCTCTTGCCAGAGGAATTCGGCAGTGCGGAGAAAGAGGCGGGTGCGCATCTCCCAGCGAACCACATTGGCCCACTGATTGATCAAGAGGGGCAAATCGCGGTAGGACTGTATCCATTTGGCAAAGACCTCGCCGATAATTGTCTCGGAAGTCGGCCGAACGATGAGCGGCTCCTCAAGCGGCCCGGCGGGGACCAGCTTGCCGTCTGGCCCGGCCTCCAGGCGTGAGTGGGTGACCACGGCACACTCCTTGGCAAATCCGTCGACGTGCTCGGCCTCCTTTTGCAGATAGCTCATCGGAATAAACAGAGGAAAGTAGGCATTCACGTGCCCGGTCTCTTTGAATCGGCGATCCAGCTCCGCTTGAATATTCTCCCAAATTGCATAGCCCCAAGGCTTGATCACCATGCAGCCACGCACCGGCGAGGTTTCGGCCAAATCAGCGGCTTTGATCACCTGCTGGTACCACTCGGGGTAATCTTCAGCGCGGGTTGGAGTGATGGCGGTTTTTGCGTGTCCTGACATAGCAAAATGAAAAACCGCTCCGCTCCTCCGCGGCAATGGAAATGTTTCGGGAAACGCAGCGGACCGGCCGCTTGCTCAATCCCGCCCAAAAAAAAGCACCGAACGCAAGTCCGGTGCTTTTGAAACAAAGGGTTTGGCTTTGTGAAACGCAGCTTAGAAGCGCCAGTTCACAAAAACCATGCCGGGGGCAAGTTGCTCGGGGAGCCCGCTGAACCATTCGTTCTCGGGCATCAAGTTGATCAGGCCGATTTGCACGCCCTTATCCACGGACCTCGCGTAGTTAAGGAAACCGAGTTGGAGGCCAAAGAGACGGCCCGAGTAGTTCACCAAACCGGTTTGGAGCCCGCGCGTCCCTTGCTCGGAGTAGTTAACCAAGCCAGACTGCCAGCCCAGAAAATCTCCTTTGTTGTAGTTAATCGGCGCCCACTGTACACCCTTGTAGTTGTCGGCGTAGTTCAGCAGGAAAGCCCAGCTAAAGCCGAGACTATCTCCGGTGGATCCGTTGACGATACCGAGAGTAAGGGCGCTCTGTGGGTTTTCGCTCCAGAGGCCCAGGCTCAGGCCTTCGATCCGGGTGGTGCGATCGTGGATGGCGGCGTCGGGTGTGAGGCTGAGCTGAATGGGCTCAGCCGCGCCCAAGTTACTGCTCAAACCGGCGGACCCGGCAAAAAGCGTGACGCAAGTCACTGAAAGTAAAAGAGAGCGGAGTTTTGAATAGGGTTTTGTTGTTTTGTACATAGGGTTAGAGGTATAGAAGAAACTTCACGTTTATTCAATAAAATACTGATAAACAATAATTTATTAAATTTTTACAAATTAAGGATTAGGTTTTACAAAAGCATTGGCGACCCTTCAAACCCGGCCCGCACAACCCACGGTGTGGAGCCAAAGGAAGCAAGGGTAAGCTAAATTCAAGCAGAAGTGAACAAACTAAGCGTTTCCGCTTTTTTGTTTGTAGAATTTGTCGATCTTTTCGGATACATCGCGGAAGGCGATATCCATTCCGTAGAGCGTCTTGTACTCGACCATCGCCTTCTCCATGTCGTTCTGGTTCTCGTAACATTCACCGAGTTCGTAAATGACATCCTTCTTTTGCTCAGTGACTGAGGGAATCTCACTTTTTGCAGCGGCCAGCTGTTCGGCGGCCAAGTCGAAGAAACCTTTTTGTTTGTAAGCCTTACCGAGGTAAATAAGGGCGTTGATACGCACTTTGGGGTTTCGCTGAGCCATTTGGAACTCTTTGATGGCGTTGTCCATATCCCCGTCTTCAAAGTATAGTTCCCCGAGTTCATAGCGGTAGCCGTATTCATTGGGGTAGCGTTGGACAAGGCTCTTGGCTTGCTCGCGGCGGTAGGCGCGCTCCTCGGCTTTGAGCTTGTTGAGCTCCTCAGCGAGTGCGGCGTTTTCGGGATCTGCTTCCACTTCGGCCTCTTTAGCGGCGATGGCCTTGACCATTTTCTCCCGGGAAATCTGGATAACCAAGCGCTCCATGGTGGTATCTGCCTTACCCCCTTCGGTTTCACTCGCCCTATTCAACATTTCGAGGGCTTTATCGTATTCTCCAAGCTTGCGGTAGTTATTTGCGGCGTCGCGGTAATTATTGACGTTTTCTGGCTCCGCCTCGATGCGCTCGAGGGCAGCATCGACGAGGGATTGCAGGCCGGCATCGTCAGTTTTTGCGCGGCTCGCCTGCTCCAGTTTGACGGCCTCATCCTCATTCTTGAGCTTAGAGCGGAAGTCTTTGTCCTCGTCCCAACCACCCTTATTGATGGACTGCTGAACGGAAGCCTTGCGGATCAGCTGCTGGACCCCTTCGTCACTGGAGTTTACCCGGAGGGTGGCATCGCCCACCTTCACCGCTGCGTCACTTTGCCCGTTATCGATATACGCCTGCATGAGCGCTTTGGCATTTTCCGTATTGGCCGGCTCTATTTTTCGGATGCTTTCGTAGGCAAAGATGGCCGTTTCCCTCAGCCCCAAGGCTTCCGCCGCCTGAGCCAAGAGCTTGTGCGCGGCCGAGTTAGCGGGATTTGCAGAGAGCGCTTTTTCCGCAGCTTCGAGCACGCCCTTGGGATCTTTTTGGATTTTCTTGGCGCTTCCCATGGTGAGGGAAAGGTTGGTGACCGAGCCAAAGAGTTTACCCAGCCCCTTACCTTTGGAACCTGCAGCGCGGTTTTGGGCTTGGCGGAGGACGCGCCGTGCGTCCAGGCAACCGGGGTTACGCAGGACGATACCTTCGAGCACGCTGGCAGCGTGTGCCGGATTCCGGTCCAACGTTTTGCGCGCGTCTTCGATTTGTTTGATGAGGCGGGGGTCTAAGTCTTTAAGGGCAATCTCTTCCATAGGAGTTTAAGGTTATACTAGGACTGTTGATAATGTGGAGTAAGGGTCAACTTTCAATTACTTCCAATTCCTGCGAAGCCGCCTCGACGAGCTCACTCAACAATTTGGACGCAACTGTGGCTTCGGGAGCTTCGACCAGAAAGCGGAGCTTGGGCTCGGTTCCAGAGTAGCGCACGAGCACGCGGCCTCCGTGCTTCAACGACCGTTCGGCTTTATTAATCGCAGCGGGTAAAGATCGTAAACGCTTGAAAGGTATTTTTTCGGCCACAACGAGGCTGCGCTCCCGCTGCGGGAATAAGTCGATCATCCCGGCAAGGGAGGAGGCGGTTCGCTCGGTGGCTAGCATGAGGGAAATGAACTTTACCGCGGCAATAAGTCCATCGCCGGTGGGCGAAAAGTCGGAGAAAATGATGTGGCCGGAAGATTCTCCACCGAGGTTTGCGCCGAGCTCCCGCATCTTGTGCAGCACGTTGCGGTCCCCAACGGGAACCCGCGCCCCCCTGCCGCCCACGGCTTCGACCGATTGATCAACACCGAGATTGGTTTGCACGGTGGTGACAAAAGTATCCGCAGCCAAAAGGTCGGCTTTTTTGGCAAATACCGCGAAGAGCCCCAGCAAGGCATCCCCATTCACCACTTTTCCCTTTTCATCAACGATCACCACGCGATCGCCATCGCCATCATGGGCGATGCCGAGGTGGGCTTTGTGGCGCCGGACGGCCCGGCAAAGTTGGTCGGTATGTTCGCTACCCACACGGTCGTTAATATTTTGACCATCCGGCTGATCACCGAGCAGGACCAGTTGGGCGCCCCAGCGCTCAAAAATCGCTGGCGTGGTTTGCGCAGTAGCACCATTGGCAAGATCCAGTACGATCTTCCAACCTTGCAAACACCCCTCATCGAGAAGTGCCCGCCCAAAGTTGATGTAGTGCGCGGCTCCATCGTGGCTGTGGAAATGAGGCAAGGTATCCAGCTCCGGAAGCTCGCCTTGTTCCTCCAGCAAACGCTCGATGTGGGCTTCCTCTTTTTCGGTCAACTTGACCCCACCCCGCCCGAACAGTTTAATACCGTTATCGGAGGCCGGATTGTGGGAGGCGGTGATGGCGACGCCGAGATCGGCTGCTTGCTCGGAGGTGGTTAAGGCTACGGCGGGCGTGGGCAAAATGCCAAGATCGCAAACATGAACCCCCTGAAGCGCCAACCCCTCGGCAAACGCGAGAAGGAGGGCTTTGCCACTGGCGCGGGTATCGCGCCCGATGTATGCAGCGAGTGGGCGGTCGACCGTGCGACCGGAGTTAAGGAACTGCGCGACGGCAAAACCGAGCCTGCGAGCAAAATCACAGTTTATCAACGGGCCCCCGAAAGTGCCCCGAATCCCATCTGTACCAAAATACTTACCCATGTCTGCGTTTTTGAGTTAATTCGAGGGGCGCGTTGGGGGGGCTTCCGTAGCAAAGAAAACTTCTGCGCGCCGGAGCCACTCCGCAGCAGCTCCGGACTGAAGGTGGTCGCGAATGGTCCTGCTGCCAGCGGCGATGTTTTCAGCCTTACCCAGCACCCAAAGCGCGGTTCCCGCATTGAGGGCTACGCAATCGACCAAGCCAGCCGGGGCGGGGGCGTCCGGCGCACCGCGAAAGAGCACCTCGAGGATTCGCTTGTTTTCCACCGCGTCGCCCCCCGCCAAATCCTCGGGCCTTCCCACCGGAAAGCCAAAGTCACTCCCCCGAAAGGAAGCGTCCTTTCCGCGCAAGCGCCCCGCACCACCGAGATGGTTTTGCCCAAAGGTACCTAACTCATCCATGCCTTGGTTTCCAGGCAGCTCACAATGGACGACTGCCGCTGAGGTGAGCTCCAACTCGTGCAAGGCACCGGCCAGGCGGGGCACCCAGTCCGGCGAAAAGACCCCGAGGAGCTGGTGCGCCGGGCGGGCCGGGTTGATTAACGGGCCGAGCAGGTTAAAAACGCTGCGTTTTCCCTCCGCGGCGAGGGCCTTGCGGACCGGCGCAATGTGCTTAAACGCCGGATGATAATTGGGGGCGAAGAGGAAGGTGAAATTGAGGCTTTCGAGGGATGCCCTGGTGAG
>PWZW01000026.1 GCA_003567255.1 Puniceicoccaceae bacterium
CACCGACCTGAGCGGCGGATTCCGTAAGCAAAGGGGTGTCCCCAAGAAAACTACGGAGATTTTGCGGAATGCTGTTGGGATTCATCCCTACGGCATCAATTCCCTCTGCCCGAAGCACTCGGACGAGGGCAATGGCAGAGCCGATGCAATCACCATCCGGGCGAAGGTGGCTCAGTACAGCGACTTGCTTACCTTGAAGAGATTCGAGTACAGCCTTAAAGCGCTCACTATCATTTTTAAAATACATGCTTCACTTTTGGTTCGCTCAAGTCTTTGGGGCGCTGTCCTCGTTCTCCAGGGCGTCTAGTTTTTCCAGAATACTGGCCCCTCGCTCCATTGAGTTGTCATAACGGAATTCAAGCCTTGGAAAGTACTTTAGAATAACGACCCTCGCCACCTCGCGCTGGATATCCTTACCCACCCTCCCAAAGAGACTTTTTGCCTGCGCGATATCCTTATCTGAACCGATCACGGAGTAGAAAACACGCGCAGTTCTTAGATCCGGCGCAGCGTCCACTTCGGATATGGTAATCCTGACCGACTCGTCACTGAAGCGCTTATGGAGATACTGACTGATCTCCAAGCGCAGAAGCTGGTTAACCCTGGAAGTGCGTTTGGACATCAAATCAAACGAGTAAGCGACGGAAGCTTGTTCACCGGGTTTCCCCTACAACGACGGCCGAATTTCTTCGATCTCGATGCACTGGATTTGGTCACCCTCCTGGTAGTCCTTCATCCCTTCGACATTGATACCACACTCGTAACCGGCGCGCACCTCGTTCACATCCTCCTTGAAGCGGCGAAGTGTGGAAATCCGGCCCTCGCCAATGGTCTCACCCTTGCGGACGACCCGGGCACGGCGGTCCCGGATAATCTTACCCTCGGTGATCATGCAACCTGCGACGTAGCGGTTTTTACCAATATTGAAGATCTGGCGAACTTCGGCGGCACCTGTCTTGCGTTCGTGAAGTTCGGCGTCAAGCAGGTCGGTCATTGCCTCCTCAACCGTGGCAATCAGTTCATAGATAATGTTGTGCTGAATGATACGCACCCCGTGGTGCTTCGCTAAACCGAGCACACCATTGTCGAGCTTTACATTAAACCCGACCAAGGCAGCCTCGGAGGCACTTGCCAGCGATACATCATTTTTAGTGATCATCCCGACGCCCGTAGAAAGCACCTTGAGATCAACCTTCGTACTTTCGATCAATTTTAAGCTGTCGGCGAGCGCTTCGGCAGAGCCGTGAACGTCCGCTTTGATAATGACCCGCAGCGACTTTTTCTTGGTAGTCGCGATAGCTTCAAAAAGATCCTCAACCGTGGCCGCCTTGGAAGCATCCTGTGTATCGGAAAATTCGCTGCGCTTACGCTCTTCTGCGGCAGCCTCAGCCATTCGTTTTGCCTCCCGCTCGTTTTTGACGACCTCAAACTTGGCACCTGAACCCGGTGTGGATGACCATCCCGCCACCTTGACCGGAGTCGCCGGACCAGCGGACTTGAGAATTTTTCCACGGTCATCAACCATCGTTTTGACGCGGCAATAAACTTCACCACAAACAAGGGCATCTCCGTTTTTAAGCGTACCACGCTCCACGATCACCGTGGCGGTCGAACCCCGCCCCTGCTCCATTTGAGACTCGATGATTCGCCCTTTAGCCTGCCCACTAGGGATGGCCCGCAGCTCCATGACTTCCGCCTGGAGGTGAATCATTTCGAGAAGCTCCTCGATCCCCTCTCCTTTTAAAGCGGAGATGGGTACGGCAATCGTTTCCCCGCCCCAATCCTCAGGAGCGATGCCACGTTCCTGCATTTGCTGCTTAACGCGGTCCACGTTGGCGCCCTTCACATCACACTTGTTGATCGCAACAATGATTCCCACCTGATCCCGACGGGCAAATTTCAGGGCCTCGTCGGTTTGCGGCATAAAGCCATCGTCGGCCGCAACCACCAGAATAGCCACATCGGTGATGTCCGCACCACGCTGGCGCATGCGCGAGAAAGCGGCGTGACCGGGCGTGTCGAGGATGCTGATCTTTTTGTCGTTGTGCTCGATTTGGTAGGCACCGATGTGCTGGGTGATACCCCCGGCCTCGCCCTCGACCATATTGGTACGGCGCAGTCGGTCCGTTAACGTCGTCTTACCGTGGTCAACATGCCCGAGGATACAGACTACCGGAGGACGTGGTTCGAGAAGTTTCGACTCTTCCTCTGCGATTTGCGCTTCGCTCTTTGGCTTGGAAGGATCGGCGGCGGTCTGCTGCTCTCCACGGTGGTGGATTTCAAGCGTGACCCCGTGCGTGGCAGCCACCTTTAGTGCGGTGGCTTCCTCGATTGTCTGATTCATGGAGGCAAAAATGCCCATTTCCATGAGTTCTGAAATGAGTTTGAAAGGCTTCAGTCCAATCGCCGTCGCAAAATCCCGAACGACAATGGGAGGCTTAATATGAATCGGTGCGGAAGTCTCTGCGTCTTCGGTACCCTCCGGTGCGGGTGCTGACTCTGCCGCTGGCCTCGCCGGTGCGGGAGGTTTACCCGCGGAAGGAGGCCCTGGAGGCTTCGGTGGTCCACCGACCGGAGGCGTCGGCGGAACGGGTGCCTTGGCCTTAACTTCGGAGACAGGCTCGGAAACAGGCTCTTTTGCCTCGGGCGCTGCCTGCGGAGCATCCGTGCGAATGGTTGGAGCTCCGCCACTGGCGGCCTTGGGCGCGGATTTAGGCGGCAGAGGGGGCGTTTGCCTTGCGGGAGCGGGCGGGCTCCCCCGCGGCGGCACAGGAGGTCCCTTGGCGGCAGGTGGAGCAGGTGGGCCCTTCGGAGCGGGCGGTGCTTTAGCCGCAGGTTTGGCATCTTCAGGAGTGGCCGCGTCCTTCGAAGCTTCGGCCTTGGCAGCGGCTTCTGCCTCTTTGGCTGCCTTCTCTGCTTCAGCCTTTTCCTTGCGCTCGCGCTCAAGATCGGCAGCAGACTTGACGATGGCCCCGGCGGGCAAAGTGACCGGAGGCTTTACTTCCTCCGGTACTTTTTCCTCAACGGACTCCGTCTCTTCGGCGGCTTCGGTGCTGAGGAACTCTTGTTCGATGGATTCGGCCGAAATATTATCAATCGTGCTGGAGGCGCTTTTCACTTCGAAGCCACGTTCGCGCAAGAGCTCGATGAGCTCTTTATTCTCCATTCCGATTTTTTTCGAGAGTTGATGTATTCTTACACTCATTCAGTTTTTTCGTACTACGATCCAGATGCTACTATATTGCGATGCGTCCGGCACTTAAGCTTCAAGAAAGCTTCCTACCTTGGAGAGGATACTTGAGGCTTCTTCTTCGCTGAAACCAGCATCCAGCAGATCGCTATCAGCGACGCCGACAAATGCTTCCGGGCTAACGAACCCGGCGGCAACCAGACGGGCCGCAAGCTCGTCCTCAATGCCGGGAATTTGGGTGATTCCAAGAATGGCCTGAGCCACCTTACCATCAAACGTTTTCTCTTCTTTTTCTACCTTGCCGATGTCCAGCTTCCAGCCCAGCAAACTGGAGGTAAGCTTTGCGTTCAACCCCTGGCGCCCGATGGCGATGGATAGTTCACTCTCCTCCACCTCGAAGTGGATACGGCGATTGCGCTCGTCGATTTTGACGTTCTTGGGAATCGCGGGGCGCAGTGCCTCTTCGAGCTGCTTCATGGGATCAGCGAAGTAGCGAATGATATCGATTTTTTCGCCGCCGAGCTCACGGACAATACTCTTCACCCGAGCGCCGCGCGCCCCGACACAGGCACCGACCGGATCGACCTTGGGATCGCTGCTTTGCACGCAAATCTTCGTCCGATAGCCAGCGCGGCGAGCCATGGCTTCAATCGTAACCGTACCGTCGGCGATCTCGGTGACCTCCACCTCGAAAAGCCGCTTTATGAAATTCATGTTTGAGCGCGACAAAATCAAGTCCGGGCCCCGATTTGACTGCTCAATTTTGAGCAATAGGCAGCGGATGCGCTCCCCCGGTGAGTAGTCTTCCCCGGGAACGCGCTCGCGCGGCGGAAGTACTGCTTCCGCCTTTCCGAGATCGACAATCAAGTCTCCCCGTTCACGGCGGCGGACGGTTCCAGTGACAATATCACCGACCAAGCCTTTGTAGTCGTCATAGATCCGATCCTTCTCAAACTGGCGAATCCGCTGCATGATAGCTTGTCGCGCGGTTTGTGCGGCGATGCGCCCAAGATATGCGGGGTCGACCTCGCGCTCGATAACCTCGCCGATCTGGGCATCCGGCTTTTCAGCTCTCGCCCTTTCAATATGCACCTCCACCGTCGGATCACTAATGGAATCGACCACTGTCAAGCGCGTCCACGCCTTCAAGGACCCGGTACGCGGATTGATGTCAACGCGGATATCCTGACCGGCATTAACGCCTTTTTGAGCGGCAGTTGCGATCGCCCCAGAGATAGCGGTGATCATGTCGGCGCGACTGATCCCCTTCTCTTTTTCCATGTATTCTAGGACAGATAAAATTTCGTGGCTCATTGATAGACTGAAAATAAAAAGAGCGAGACAGTGCCCGCTCCTCATTGCTGGGTTATGTGTGAAAGCGTTGAATGGTAAAGAAGGCTTTCCCCTTGTCAAGTGTCCCGTTTTCGCGACCACCTCCGAAGCTTCCGATGGCAAAAGGTGTTCCCGCACCCATTACCGCAAGGCTAACGAATTGCCTCACGCAGTTCGGGTTCGCTTCGCCAAACAAGCTAGACCGATCTTATCCTTGCCCGCCTTCTCCCCACGGCGGTAAGCCCCAAAGGCGGTGCGGCCTGTCCGCTTCCCTACCGGCCGTCAACTACCGGAAAAAAACGATTTGATGAAAAGCAACTCCCTTAGGTTATTCGCTTTCGCAGCAAGTTCGCGCGCTGTCTCAACAGGAAGGAAGCGCGCCTTTGCCTCTCGAATGAGCGCGGTCTGATCATTGGTTGCCAAGCAACGCTCCACGGCCGCTCTTTTAAAAGGTTCCAAGGGCGCGTTATTTCTAAGATGAAGCGGAAAACGAGCCTGCTTGCGGAACTTTTCGACCAAGTGGGAGGGGCTCACCACATGGTAATGTAGGTGCCATCCACCCAACACCGTGGGGAGCGGTTCCCATCGGGGTCGGTCCGGCAAACGGGCACCTTGATCGACAACCCACCCGTGGCTATTTTTCGCCTGAACCGCTCCCTTTGTCCGGACCAGGCTTTTACCGTCGGCATGACCATTCATGTGTGGCTGGGGCTGAGGTCGCACCCCGCGGGCACTTTCGAGGGCAGCGTCAGCGGCAGAAAAGGCAAAGTGCTGTTGCAGCCAAAACGGCGCTTCCCCGTGGTCGACCATCAAAGCTTCCGCCGTCGCCAGGCGGATCTGCATCGCCGAAGGGGAGACTCCCTCAACCAGCTTTAGCAAAGCGCCCCTCGGAGGCAGCGCGTCGAGCAGAGGTCCAAAGGATGGGACCGCAAATTCGTCAGGGTCGAGATGGATCAGCCAATCCATACCCTCTTCCCTCGCCCGTACTAGAGCAAGGTCGGAGCAGCGGTTTTGCAAATCACCCAGAAACTCCACCCCCTCCCACCAGGATTCCTCGACTGTCATAACATCCACCCAGTCAAACTTGGCAGCAATCGCGGCCGACTTATCCGAGCAGCGGTCCATGAATAGGTAGGCACGTTCGACACCCAAGTGGTGGTGGTAACGAAGAAATCCTTCCAAAAACCGGTCTTCATTGTGGACACAACTCACCAAACCCACTGATTCAGCCATTTGCCACCTCCGGTTCAGATGAAGCTGCACAGAGCTTTTC
>PWZW01000052.1 GCA_003567255.1 Puniceicoccaceae bacterium
TGAGGGCTCTTGAGCTCACCGCTCTTTTGACCTCAGCCTGCCCCCTTTCCGGTCTTTTGAAAACTTAGGCTTTCGGCTTTGTACTGTAGTACTTCGCGTAGTCCTTTTGGTAGTAGTAATCGGCACCCCGCACATCGGCACAATTCAGGATAAACCCACTAACCGGTGCTTGCCGAGCTGCCAGGCTCTCCATGGCAGCACCCACTTGCTTCGGTGTGGTATGGTCCACCCGAACCGTGAATAGAATTGCCTCAAATTTCGCGGCGATGTTTGCGGTGTCATCAACCGCAAGGATGGGTGGCGTATCAAAGATTACATAATCGTATTGATCGCCTGCGAGGGCGAGAATCGTTTCCATCTTTTCGGAGAGGTAGAGCTCTCCGGAAATCTGAGTCCCCCTGCCCGCGGGAATCAAATCCAATGTCGGATAGTCGCTGGAGAGAATGACGTCGGATAATTCTGCAGAACCTTTCAGATATTCGTAGAGGCCAATGGGGTTCTGACCTCCATTTTTGAAAAAACGTTCGTAGAGATTTCCCCGCCGCATATCGGCATCGACGAGGAGTACCCTTGCTTTGGTGAAGGCAAAGGTCGCCGCAAGGTTACTGGATACGGTGGATTTGCCGTCTTCGGGGATCGCCGAAGTGATGAGTATGCGTTTGGGTGGTTCCACCTTCGGGCCACGCATAAAGAGAAGGGATGAGCGGAGGGTTCGGCAGGCTTCCGCAAACCGGTGGCGATCGTCATTTTCCTGAAGTATCTTGAGCGTTCCATTTTTCTTCTTGGTCTCATGCGGAATCATTCCCAAGACCGGCTCAGCGAAACGCTTTTTGAGATCCTCGGCATTTCGGATTTTGGGGTCGAGAAATCCGATAACACCAATCAGGGCGATGCCGAACACCAGACCCAGGGCGCACCCCTCAATGACTTCGTCCACCACCGAAACCGAAATCGCCCGGGCGGGGGATGCGGGTTCCAAAACACCAACGGTCTCCTGCTCAAGTTGCTGGTTGAGGTTGATTGATTGGACAGAGTCAAGCAGCCGCTGGTAGGTTCTGCGAGAGCGGTCGAGCCGCACATTAAGCCGATCGAACTCGGCCTGCTTTTGGCTAATCTCCAACGCAGTGGTTTCCCATTGCTCAATAACGGCATCGAGGTTTCGTATCTGACGGCGGACGAGCTCACTCCGCTCGCTCAAATTGGCGCGGGTTTGCTGTTCAAGGATACGCAGCAGATTTTCCAAGCGCTCAATTTGCAGTTGATAATTGACCATCTTGGGATGGGCAGGGCGCAGGTAGGTGGCGTACTCTTCACGTTCAGCCCGCAGCGAAGAAAGCTGGGCCCGCGTCGCCCGATACTCGTCCAGTCCCTCCATGCGTACCGGTTGCGCCCTACCCTCACTGCTTGAAGTGACCGTTTCAATTTCCTCACCCGGCTGAAGTGACTGCAGAAGGAGCAACTGTGTCCTCAGTTCAGCTTGATTGTTTTTCAATTGAGCGAGATACGTTCCCGCGGTATTCCCCTGCTCTTGCAGGAAGACCAGGTTGTTTTGACGTTGAAAATCAACCACCAGGTTTTCCTGCTCGTCAATCTCCTCTTCAAGCCGTAGCAGTTGTTCGGTCAGCGCGAGGAGCGTTGTTTCCGAAGTCGCCGAGCGCATTTCCCTGCGCAGATTCTGGTATTCCTCCATCACCGCATTCAGGAAAGCCCGCGTATACTCCGGTGATCCGCCTTCGGCACTGAGGGCAAAATTGGAGGTTTGGGCACGTTGAGACGCTCGCAAACGTACCCACTCTCTCTCCATATTTGGATGCAACATAGCCACCCGTTCATGGGCGCGACGCTGCACGTCCGAGCTCATCATCAAGTCAATTTGCGTACCGAAGAAGTTGGATAGCTCTTCACGGTAAACGTTGTCCGGTAAGGCAATCCGACCGCTGACGTGCATGGATGCCATCGAAACAAAGACTGGCTCCTTTTGTATGCCCTGAACACCACGATAGGCACCACCCAACAAAATGGTTAATAAGGGGATCCACCAGAAGCGGGCTAACAAGCGTTTTGCCAAGTGCCAATAGTGCCGAAGCCTTTCGTTCCAGTCGATAAGGCCCGCATCCTCGGCAAGATCAATGCCGTCACGGGGATTATTTGGCCTTTTAGAATGCAATGAGTCGCTCCTCCACGCGGATGATATCATCAGGTTCTACGGCAATGTCGTTTTCCCGGGCACCACGCTCAAGAATCGCTTCGACGTTTATGGTCCGTGTTCTCTCTTCGATGGGCACACTACTGTCTCCTCGAATTAATTTAACGGTTCGCTGCCGGGCAAACCGCGAAAAGCCGCCACGCTGCAATATGGCACCGCTAACGGTTAAGCTTCCATCCGCGGGCACATTGATCACTCCGGGGGAATTGACCGCACCGACCACATAAGCTGTTCCGCCGGCCTCGGTACGTCGGGGAACAACAATTAGGTCGTCCGCCTGCACAGGCATGTCCGCCTCCAAATTACCCGCATCCAAAACCTCTTGAACATTGATCTCAAACCTCCGTTGTTCTTCACCTTCTTGATTTCGGCGTACCAACACCACCCTCCTTGGATCAGCCTCTGCAGTCATGCCTCCCGCACTTATGATCGCGCCGGAAACGGTCAAAATACGATCATTAGGGATTGGATAGGCCCGCTGATTGCGCACCGCGCCAGCGACGTTTACCTGCCCTCGGGTGTTTTCGGAATACTGAAAATCCAAAATGACGGTCGCTCGATAAAAGTAGGTTTTCTCCAAAGACGATTTAATTTCGTAGGCAAGTGCTCGACAGGTTTTTCCCCGGGCATCGAGCTGCCCGACCAGAGGAAGGTTTATCTGCCCTTGATCGTTTACAAAGATTGGAAGAGCCTGCTCCCGTTCCTCCAAAACCCGAAAGAGCAGGCGATCCCCGACCCGCAAAATACGCTCATCGTCGAGCAGTTCCATCCGCGAATTCTCAGACGACCGACCGTTTATTCCCGGTTCGGCCACAACTGAATCTGCACTTTGGAGAGAAATGCCAAACCCGCAGAGCGCAATTGCCCAGAGACCAACTGCCCGAAAAATTGTGACCGGGATCGCGCGTTTAAAAATCATACTGAAACCGCAGACTGGTAACGTGTTGATTGTAATCACGAATGGGAAGATTAGAGTCGTTGGTGGTGTAGCGGTAACTGACTCTGAAGGTTAACTGCGTTGAAAGGGCATAGCCAGTACCCAATCGAAAAGTCCACCGATTATAGCGCTCCGGGGAAATCCCCCCGGACTCTCTGCCCCGGGTGTAATTAACTCCCCCGTCCACTGAGCTGCGTTCAAATCCACTGTAAGCAATACGATAAGCGACATCTTCAACACGTACCGTATTCGACACCGTGCCAAGCGAAAAGTCGCGGGAAAAAGCGAGTGAGTGCTCAAAATCGCTCCGAAGATAATTTCTGAAAAGCAGAGATCCATTCATACCTGAAGGATCGGACCGGTCTTGGCTCAAGCCCTCCCGATCAAATTTTCCCGTAAAATACCCCACCTGACTCTCGACTTCGAGAAAGGCAGTTGGTTCCCAGTGCGCAAACACCCCACCCGCATAGGTTTGCCCATCCGGTTGAAAATTTTCCCGGTAGCTCACGTCCGAAACTGTTCCAAATAATCCCAAGCGCATATTCGCGGCAAGCAAATGGGTGAGGCTCAAATTCAAACGATGTTCGGTGAGGCGAAGGAAATCAAATTCGCTATCGATCGGAACGACATCCCGGCGCCGCAAGCCTCCACCCGCCTGCCAAAAAGGATTGATATCCCACAAGCCATTAATGCCCAGAGTGTTGTCGAATCGGTTGTAGGCAATGACATCTCCCACTGTGTTACCGGTACTGGGGTCGACAAATCGCTGTTCGCCCGGGTCTTGGGAGAAGGTCAAGCGATCAAAAATCCGAAACGAAAAATTTCCAACTTGGAGTTGAAAAGCCAACTCCGTATCCGGACTAAGGATCAGGAAGTTGCGCGATGAATCCAACTCAGAATTGTTGAAGTATTTGTCGTACCGCGCACCGATGCGTAGGGTGAGCTGGTTTATCTCGGTTAAATCCCAAGCTCCTCTCAAATCCAAACCGACTTGAGCGATCACGTCCGAGGTTGCTCGATCTCCTGAGCGCCCAAGGTTTGAATTGTACTCTAGGCCTGCTTCGCTGCGCAAATCAAAGCGCATTTGACCAATTCGGAAATTATCTCCCTGCCCAAAGCCGAGGCTTGCTCCCATAACCAAAAGCAAGGTGCACAAACCCTGGCCGACGTACCCAAAGCTGAGTCGCCGCCATACGCAGGGCGCGAAAAAAAATGAACGGCGTGGTAGGTGCATTATTAGTCAGAAAGTGTTTTCAAGCTTGATTAACAGAGAGACACACATGATTATTAAATTTAGATCCGGTATGCCTAAAATGCCGAATCTTACAATCTATTTACATTCTGTAAACTTTTAACCCGCAGAAATCGCATCGTGAAGTCATTTATTTTTTCTTTTTTTCTGATCGGTTGCCTGAATGCGAACTTACCTTTGCAGGCTGAAATTTCCATGCAACCTGTGCCTGAATCCGCAGTCACGCGGATCGATGAGCAAGCGGTTAATCTGCTGACCTGGCAAATGGATATAGCTCTATTTGAGCTTGGCGACGCAGGAGAGTGGACTCCTGTCGAACGATCTTCGCAAGGGACGTCTGAGACCGTTGCTTCATTACTGGCCTCTGCAAAAGCGAGAACCGTCGAACTCCCGGACTCAACGATTTCCTTTGCTGTCGACTTACGAGACTTCTATCTGATCGACCGCGTATTTTTGGAGGCAAAGGGACAATCGGGAAGTCTTCGGCTCGCCTTTGCCGACGACTTGCTTTCCCCGGAGAACAATGGCTGGGCACGCCCTATCGGTCCCGCACAGTTTTCCAATGAAGCACCTACCGATCTAGGATTCTCTCCGGTGGAGGCAAGATTTGTTTGGATCACTGTGGAAGGCTCGGCCCCCCTTAGCATAAGTGCACTCAGTCTTTTCGGCGATTTGACCTTGGCAGACGTCGGGAGCGCCCTGCCCCCTTTTGTCAGTTGGCCAATGAATACAGATACCAACCTTTGGCAGACGATTGATCTTGGAAGCCGCCCAGCTGGCGCAAGGGTTACCCACCTAAGCCGATCCGGCCTGGGTAATCCAAATGCTTTGATTGACACCGATCCGGCCACGCTCTTCAGCGTGGAAAGTGCACCAGAACCTTTCTACTTCTTAGTCGAACTTGCCGATGTCTATCCGGTAATGCGTGCCGCCCTCCACATGGATCCGGCGGCTGGTAGACTTGCCTTGTATGGATTCACCCAACTTCCGGAAGCCCTCGAAGTAAGCTCTCCAGAAAGCGATGAATCTTTCGGTAAAATTAGGATTCCTTCAGATTTCACCGAGACCTATGTACCCCTCGCGAGTGTCCACCTTGAGGAACCGACCGACTACGCGGAGTTGAACATTGAGGGACATTCCTTGAAATATGCTTTGGTTCAATGGACCACGAATCCGCACACCCTCAGTGCTACTTCGTTCTCCATCTACGGAAACGTGCCCGCTCCGTTTGATCTTTACACGATCAGCAATGTCCTGACCGCTCCGGATTTGGCACCAGCTGAACCACAGACGAACCCCACACCGGAGGTCCCCGATCGACTGGTCCCAGCCAGTCAATAGAGCGAGCTTGTGGTAGCGCTTTCCAGAATTAGGATTAAA
>PWZW01000010.1 GCA_003567255.1 Puniceicoccaceae bacterium
AAAGCAGCTGCGGTGCGCAGCGTTACTTCAATCACATCCAAACCTCCGGCCAGCAGGGCCTCTGCTAAAGGTACGGCGTCCTCCACTCGTTCAACCACCGCCACCGGGACCAGTCGACGGGAAGAAATGCTTTGCTCAAATCGGCTCATAGTTTTCCTTAACAGTTGATTTTGTCGGTATTTTTGTTTTATATGAAATAAATCACCAGGTCGTCAATGAAATGCCCCAGCAAACATGAACCCCCACCCACGCTAGATTTCAGCATACTTCGAGAGATGCGCAAGCGTGAAGGGTTGACCTTGGGGGCCGTTTCCGAGCGCTCCGGAGTTTCCCCGGCCGTCATCTCCAAGCTGGAGCGCAACCAAACCTCGGCGGAGTTGGAGACCATTTATCGCCTGGCTCGGGCATTTGGACAAACGGCGACGGATCTGGTCGCCCTCGCCGAAGGGCGCACAGCCCAGCGAACCACGGCAAAGAAGTATCAGTCCAACTCCTTCGACTTTACCCGAATCGACTTCGCCAATGCGCAGTGCTTTCATGCCTTCGCACCGGCGGGCACCGTGGTTTCCAGACCTGACGTGCACGGCGATGATTTTGAAATTTGCTGGGTACGCGCCGGATCGGTAAAGATTGGCCTACCCCGGGAGACCCACCTCCTCAAGGCCGGAGACGCGCTTCAATTTGACGGCGTTCAAGAACACACCTATGAGAGTTTGGAAGCTTCCGAGCTCATCATCATTCACCTCCGAAAGGACAAACGTTTTTAGCCACCCGGTATCCACGCGAATCCCTCCCTCCCCTTTAGATTATGATAAAGATAAACGAATCCCTCACTCCTGCAGACCTAAACGACAAGCTTGCCCGCTTTTGGGAGCTGTCCGGAAAAAAGATCAAACTGATCGACGAAGCGTATGATCTGAAGCAAGGCACTCCGGTTTTCACCGTGCACGGCAAGTACAGTACACGCGGTTGGACGGAATGGACCGAAGGTTTCCTCTACGGTTCCGCCGTGCTGCAGTTTGACGCGACAGACGATTCCGAAGCGCTTGAATACGGCCGCAGCCGCACCGTCGAACGGATGGCCTCGCACGTCAGCCACGTCGGCGTACACGACCACGGCTTCAACAACCTTTCCACCTATGGCAATCTCCTCCGCCTCCAGCACGAGGGCCGCCTGCCAACAAACGAATGGGAGCAAAACTTTTATGAACTTGCGCTGAAGGTATCCGGGGCTGTGCAAGCGGCCCGTTGGACGTCTATCCCCAGCGGCGGTTTCATCCACTCCTTCAACGGTCCGCACTCACTCTTTATCGACACCATTCGCTCGTGCCGAATTCTTATGGTTGCCGACAGGCTTGGACACGCACTGATGGGTGAAGGGGACAAACCGATCAGCCTGCTGGAGCGCGCCATCCAGCACGCCAACGCCAACGCTACCTACTCGATTTACTACGGGGAAGGGCGTGACAATTATGACGTCTGGGGACGGACAACGCACGAAGCGATCTTCAACACGAATGACGGCGCCTTCCGTTGCCCGAACTCCCAGCAAGGCTTCTCCGGATTCACCACCTGGACCCGCGGCCTATCCTGGGCGATGTGCGGCTATCCGGAGGAACTTGAGTTTCTCGCGACCCTCCCGGACGAAGCCCTCGCACCCTTTGGCGGGCGCACGGAAGTGGAAGCCGTTTTCCTCAAGGCAGCCCGCGCAACCTGCGACTTCTTTATCGAAAACACACCCATCGACGGCATTCCATACTGGGACACCGGGGCCCCCAACCTTCATAAACTTGGAGATTACCTCAACCGCCCAGCCGAACCCGACAACGATTACGAGCCTGTCGACAGCACCGCCGCTGCCATCGGCGCGCAAGGGCTGCTGCGCCTCGGCCGCTACCTTGAAGGCAAGGGTGATGCCGCCGCTGGCAAGCGCTATTTCCAAGCCGGACTTACCGTCCTTGATCGGCTGCTGGAGGAGCCTTACCTCTCCACTTCAGACGATCACCAAGGCCTTTTGCTGCACAGTATCTACCATCAGCCCAATGGCTGGGACACCGTACCAGCGGGTAAAAAAATCGCTCAGGGTGAGTCCTCGATGTGGGGAGACTACCACATCCGCGAACTTGCCCTCTATACCCAGCGGCTCGCTAAAAACGATCCCTACTACACTTTCTTTGGCTGCCTGAAAGGCTAGGGCTGCCTTGATAACCCGGATCAACCTGCGCAATACCCATGGACCGATCACTCTGTATTCACACCATCACCACGAAACCGTGGACCCTCGCCGAGGCAGCGAAAAAGTATGCGGCCGCCAAGGTTGGCGGTATTACGGTTTGGCGAGACGCCGCGCAAGCCCACCCGGACGGCATTAAAGCGGCAGGCGAGCTCTGTCGCTCCGAGGGCCTCGACGTCGTCTCCTATGTTCGGGGCGGGTTTTTCACCGCCGCCGAAGGTGCCGCCCGCCAGGCAGCGATCGACGAGAATAAAAAAATCATCGACGAGGCGGCTGAACTGGGTGCGCCGCTCATCGTGCTGGTCTGTGGTGCCACCCCAGGGCAGTCCCTCTTCACCTCGCGGCAACAAATTCAGGACGGCATTCACGCTTGCCTTGATCACGCCCGCGCCGCGGGGGTCAAGCTGGGGATCGAGCCGCTCCACCCGATGTACGCGGACAGTCGCTCGGCAGTGAATACGATGGGGCAAGCCAACGATATTGCCATCGCTCTGGACGACGACCACGTCGGCGTGACGGCCGATGTCTTTCACCTCTGGTGGGATGAGCGCCTCGAAACCGAGATTCAGCGCTGCGGGGAAGCTGGTAAACTCTTCTCCTTTCATATTTGTGACTGGATGAACCAACCCGCCGACTTCTTAAACGACCGTGGACTCATGGGTGAGGGCGTTATCAACGTCCGCCAAATCAAGCAGTGGGTGGAAGCTACCGGATTTCGGGGATACAACGAGGTGGAAATCTTTTCCGACCGCTGGTGGGCGAGTGATCAGGATGCCTTTTTAGGCAAGATCGTCGACGCCTACGCCGCCTTGCAGAAGAGCTAAAACCCATAAGTTTCCACTACCCATACCCAACTTACAATTAATAAAGCACATACATTAATCCTATGAAAACACATACTGTCGGAATTATCATGAACGGCGTCACCGGACGCATGGGCAAAAACCAGCACCTCCTCCGCTCGGTGGATGCCATCATCAAACAAGGCGGCATCCAGATCAGCCCAAATGAGCGCATCATGCCAGACCCGGTCCTAGTCGGCCGCAATGAAAACAAACTCAAGGCCCTGACGGAAATCTCCAGCGTTAAGAAATACACCACCGACCTGGACAGCGTGATGAATGATCCGCAGTACACCGTGTACTTCGACGCGCAAAGCACGCTCCGCCGCTTCGACGCGGTGCAGCAGGCAGCCAAGGCGGGAAAGCACGTCTACTGTGAAAAGCCCACGGCCATCAAAACCGAGGACGCCTACAAACTGTACGAAATTTGCCGCGACGCTGGCGTGAAAAACGGCGTGGTTCAGGACAAGCTTTGGCTCCCCGGCCTCCTCAAGTTTGAGCGCCTTAAGGAAAACGACTTTTTCGGCGACATTTTGAGCGTGCGCGGCGAATTCGGCTATTGGGTATTTGAAGGCCACAGCGTTCCCGCCCAGCGCCCATCCTGGAACTACCGCAAGGAAGACGGCGGCGGCATGGTGGTCGATATGCTCTGCCACTGGCGCTACGTGATTGATAATCTCTTTGGCCCGGTGAAGCGCGTGTCCTGCCTGGCGGCTACCCACATCCCCGAGCGGGTCGATGAAGAAGGCAAGCCCTACAAATGTACGGCAGACGACAGTGCGTACTCCACTTTTGAGCTCGAAAACGGCGTCATTTGCCACTTTAACAGCTCTTGGAATGTGCGTGTCCGTCGCGATGATCTGCTCACCATGCAGGTCGATGGCACCAAGGGAAGTGCAATCGTGGGCCTGCGAGACGTCTGGATCCAGCACTACGGAAATACGCCAAAGCCTGTCTGGAACCCGGATATCCAGCAGCCCATTGATTTCTTTGAGGGCTGGAGCAAGGTACCGGAACAGGAAACCTTCGACAACGCTTTCAAAGTCCAGTGGGAAATGTTCCTCCGTCACGTCGTGCTCGACGAGCCTTTCCGCTACACCCTCTTGGAAGGAGCCAAGGGCGTACAACTTGCTGAGCTCGGGCTCGAGAGTTCTGACAAGCGCCAATGGATTGACCTCCCCGATCTCAAGGCCTAAGTGCCCAAACCATTAAAAGAAAGCTATCAAAATGAGCACTGAGCACACCAAGCCCAGACCTGTCGCCCTCGTGACGGGAGGTAGCCGCGGCATAGGCTTCGGCTGCGCCGAGCACCTTGCCAAGGCGGGGTTCGACATCGCGATCAACGGCATGCGCCCCGAAGATCAGGTACACGCGCCCATCAAAGCACTCGAAGCACTTGGAGCGAAAGTCTGTTACTGCCGGGGCGACATCGGTTCATCGGAGGCAAGAGCCGCCATGCTGGAGCGAGTCAAAACCGTCTTTGGACGATTAAACGTCCTCGTAAATAACGCGGGGGTCGCGCCGAAAGAGCGCAAAGATCTGCTGGAAGCCACTGAGGAGAGCTTCGAGTACGTCGTCGGGACCAACCTGCAAGGCCCCTACTTCCTGACCCAAGCCGCGGCCAACTGGATGATCACGCAGCGGGAAGCAGCCCCTGAGGACTTCTTCGCAGTGATTAACGTCGGCTCAATCAGTGCTACGGTGGCCTCAGTCAACCGCGGTGAATACTGCGTGGCAAAGGCGGGCATCGCGATGATGACCTCGCTGTTTGCTGCACGTTTGGGTGAATACAACATCCCGGTCTATGAAATCCGCCCGGGGGTGACTAAAACGGACATGACCTCGGGTGTAACGGATAAGTACGACAAACTCATCGAAGAGGGTCTTTGCGTTACCCGTCGCTGGGGTTTCCCCGACGACGTCGGCAAAGCCGTCACCGCGCTGGCCAAGGGTGATTTCCCATATAGCACGGGGCAGGCGATCCACGTCGACGGTGGGCTAACCATTCCACGGCTCTGAGTGACGTCCGGTTCATCTCGCGAGGCCCCCGCTCCTTTACCCTGTCCGAGGCTCTGTCCTCGGCGTGGTTACTCATCTTCCCACGATAGCAACGGAAGATGACATGGGAGGGGGCGCCCCATGGTGAGCCGGATTGTTCTTGTTACGACATGACAGATGTTGCGTAGTGTGCCTGCTTGCAGGCGCCAAGGTACCGCTGCAACACTAACCGTTTCCAAACCAAGCGAGATCGTAACCTGCCTGTGCCATTTTACGCACTAGCTTCCACCTGCCTCAAGTGGTAGCGCGCAGATGGGGCAGCAACCAAGGGGTGAGGAAACGGGGGCCTTTTATTTTTTTTAAAATTTTGGTTGCGCTCAGGCACTGCCGTAATTTCTCTCTAGCTTTCCGCAATTTGTGCGGATCCGCTGGGTCAAGTGGTGGAATTGGCAGACACGCACGATTAAGGGTCGTGTGCCGCAAGGCATGAGGGTTCGAGTCCCTCCTTGACCACCATCGGATCGCCAACACCGTGACTTTCAGAACTATCGAAAAGTCACGCTGTTTAACCGATGCCAGAGCTCAATGATCAACCTGCCCCGCCGCTTGGAGAGGCGCTTATGGCAAAGCTGGACCGGGAGTGGCCCCCACTGCCCACAGACCAGCGCCTCCTGCCGCCGGCGGAACGCTCTCCGGAGCTCGCGGCCGCCTATGCGGAGGCCCGCCGCATCACCCGCCACCACGCCAAGAGCTTTTACTTTGCGTCTTTCCGCCTACCGCGGGAGAAGCGGGATGCCGCCTACGCTATTTACGCTTTTTGTCGTTTGGTTGACGACCGGATCGATGAGGCACCGCCGAACGAAACCCCAACGCCCAAGGAGCTACAATCACTTTACCAGGCAATGATGCGCGGGGAGTGTCCGGAAGTCGCCTTTGCCCCGGCTTTTGCGGAGACCAACCGAGTATATGCGATTCCGGATGTGCTTTACGAGGAATTGATCCACGGGTGCTGCCTTGATCGCGAGCCAGCTGCAATTGCCAACTTTGCTGAGCTTGAGATGTATTGCTACTACGTCGCCTCGGTGGTTGGGCTGATCATGAGTCGGGTCTTTGGCTTGGAGCGTCGAGAGGAAAGGCGTGAGGCCATTTACATGGGCATCGCGATGCAGCTCACCAACATCCTGCGCGATGTACAGGAGGACTGGACCCGAGGCCGGGTCTACCTCGCCGCCGATGAGCTGGCCCAGTTCGGTCTCGACCGTGAGGCCATCGCTGAGGGAACACTCACGCCAGAGTGGCGGCAGTTCATGAGGTTCCAGATCGAGCGAACCCGGCAATACTACGCTGCGGGTGCAAAGGGCCTTCCGGCCCTCGCAAACGACGGTTCCCGCCAGACAGCGGAACTCATGGCGATTATCTACAGCCACATACTCAATGCCATTGAGGCGAATGATTACGATGTTTTTGCAGGCCGTGTTTTTGTCCCAACAAGGAAAAAGCTTTGGCTGGCACTGCGTCATCTCCTGAGCTGAAGGCGCGGCCGCCCCAGATAAGCAGACAAAAAAACACCTTCGCCGGAGCGAAGGTGTTTCAAAAAAGCGTGGGTGCTTCCAAGGGAAGCGCACCGGACGACTACATGTTTTGGTAGCGAACCCGCAGCATATTGGAGAAGTTCATCACCTTCTTCTTGCGGCGCTTCACCTCACAAGGTTTTTCGAAGTAGCGCTTAGCGCGAACATCACGAATGACGCCCTCGCGATCGAGGCGCTTCTTTAAACGGCGGAGCGCACGCTCCATGGGCTCTCCTTTGCGGACTTTGACTTCTAAAGACATATAAATCGAACAGGTTTATTTGGAAAAAAGGAGAAGCATGGGAATTTGTCACCCACGCGTCAATGCCAAAAACTTAAAATCGGCTTTGACCCGAGAGACTTTCTCGCCGTTGCTTTTCATCAATCGAGAAACTACCTGAAGCTTCAAAAAAAGATTCCACGTTCCATGTCGCAAATCTGCATAAAAACCATCTGGAAAGACATTACCGCCCTGGCTGAGAAAATCGCCGACAAAGAGGCGGGACTACGGCCCGTTTTGGAGGAATCCGTTTTAAAAAGAGCTTCCTTCTCAGATGCGCTGGCTCACCGCCTCGGGCGGAAGCTGGGTAACCACGCGACCCATCCGGGGGTCATTATCGATGCGATTGGTGAGGTGCTGGCCGGAGACTCCAAAATCATCGAAGCGGTGGCTGTGGATGCTCAGGCCGTTTGCGAGCGGGATCCCGCCTGCCAGGATTTACTCACTCCCCTGCTCTATTTTAAAGGGTTTCTGGCGCTTTCGGCCCACCGCATCGCCCACGCCCTCTACCAAAACGACCGTCAGGAAATGGCGCTGTACTTCCAGAGCCTGGTTTCCGAGTCCTTTTCCGTGGACATTCACCCGGCGGCGGTGATCGGCCAAGGCATCCTGCTGGACCACGCGACCTCCTTCGTCGCGGGTGAAACTACGGTGATTGATGATAACGTTTCCATTTTGCACGAAGTCACTCTCGGGGGCACCGGCAAGGAGCGGGGCGACCGCCACCCCAAAGTGCGTTCGGGAGTCCTCCTCGGGGCCGGGGCGAAAATCCTCGGTAACGTAGAGATCGGGGAAGGCGCTAAGGTTGGTGCGGGAAGCGTTGTTTTGAACGACGTGCCCCCGCACGTCAGCGTGGCCGGAGTGCCTGCCCGCATCGTCGCCCAGAACCGGGATTTCAACCCGGCTTTTGGAATGGACCACAAGCTTGAGGATTGACGCCGCGCGGCTTCTCTCGGCAAGGTTTGACGCTTTCCGCTACCGTCATGAATGCCCGCTCCCGTTTCCTCGCCGCCGCGAACTGTCTGCCCACCGATCGCCCTCCCGTCTGGTTAATGCGCCAAGCGGGCCGCTACCTGCCCGAGTACCGTGCGCTCAAGACCAAGCATGACTTCGTCACGATGGTGCGGACCCCGGAGTTGGCCACCGAAGTCACCCTTCAACCGCTCCAGCGCTTCGCCCTGGATGCGGCGATTATTTTCAGTGACATCCTCGTCATTCCGGAAGCCCTCGGCCAGCCTTACTATTTTCGCGAGCAAGGAGGCATCGGCATGGAAGCGCCCCTTGATCGCATCGAAAAGATCAAAGCGTTGCAAAAAGACGGTGCGGCCGACCGACTGGCTTACGTCTATGATGCCCTTCGGCTGACCCGCGCGCAACTCGGGGAAGACACCGCCTTACTGGGCTTTTGCGGCTCACCCTGGACCCTCGCCTGCTACATGGTCGAGGGCGGTTCCTCCAAGGACTTTGCCAAAATCAAAACCCTCGCATGGACCGAACCCAAAGTGTTTGCGGACCTCATGGAAACGCTGACCGATACGTGCGCCGAGTACCTGCGCAGACAAGTGGATGCGGGCGCGGATGCGGTGCAAATATTTGATTCCTGGGGAGCGATTTGTCCGGCCCACCTCTACGAAACCTGGTCCCTGCGCTGGATCCGGGGGATTATCGACCGGCTTGGTTCGGATGTTCCGGTCATCCTTTACGCCAAGGGAATGTGTCACCTCATACCCCAGCTATCCGCCACGGGGGCGTCCATTTTAAGCATGGATTGGACGATTGACCTGGCCGAGGCGGCAGCCCTTGCCCCGGCCCACCTTTCACTGCAAGGCAACCTTGATCCCGCCGTGCTGACCAGTAGCCCGGAAACCACGCGTGCGGAGACCCACCGCGTGCTTGAGTCCATGGCTGGCCGGGCCGGCTACATCTTTAATCTAGGTCACGGCATGATTCCCAGCGCCAAGATCGAATGTGTCGAAGCCCTGGTCGATACTGTGGTGCACAGCTCGCCAAGGGCCTGACGCATTCTTTTGGCAGAGCGGATCATTCTTCAGCACATGTCCGAACGCGATACAGTTGAGCCAAAAACCAAGACCGTGTGCATCATCGGGGGCGGAATTTCCGGTTTGGCTTCGGCTTGGCGACTGCGACAAAACGGCAGGGAAGTCACGGTTCTGGAGAACGCGGATCGGGTCGGCGGTGCCATAGTGTCCCGACAGGACGGTGGCTGGCTGGCCGAGGGCGGCCCCCATTCACTGCAAGTTGGCACGGCCGAGCTCTGGGAGGCACTGCGGGCGATTCCCGGCTTGAGCGATGCGATCGTTGAATCCAGTCCGGAAGCGAAGCAGCGTTTTGTGGTGAAGGATGGGATCCCGCAGGCGGTCCCCACGTCGCTGGGTAGCGCGGTCCGCACCCCCTTACTCTCGACCCGGGCAAAGCTGCGGATCTTACGGGAGCCGTTTATCCGCCCTGCCCCCGCCGATGCCAGGGAGAGTGTGGCCGCTTTCACGACGCGGCGGCTTGGTTCAGAAGTCCAAACCCGTTTCATGGATGCCCTCATTGGAGGCATTTACGCCGGAGATACGGAGGCCCTATCTTTAAAACACGGCTTTCCGACCATCCATCAATGGGAGCAAGCGCACGGCTCGCTCTTCCGCGCGGGAATGGCTCACGTGAGGGTCCGGAAAGCAGCTCGAAAAGCTGGTCAAGCGCCCTTCAAAAAACGCATCATCTCCTTTCGCGAGGGCATGGCTACCCTACCCCGATTGCTTGCTGAAGCCCTCGGCGACGCGGTGCATAAAGGCGTGACGCTGGAGCAGATCACCCCGACTGAAGGGCAGTGGCGGATTTCCTGGCGAGACGGCGGTGAAGACAGCGAACGCAAAGCCTCGGTTTTTGACGAACTCATCGTGGGCGCACCGGCGCACCGCCTTAGCCAACTCCCCTTTCCACCAGAGATTCGGCAAACCCTATCTCGCCTCGAACAGATTGACCATCCACCCGTTTCGGTCCTGACCCTCGGTTTCACCCGCGAGCAGGTGACCCATCCACTGGACGGCTTTGGCGCGCTCATTCCCTCGTGCGAAAAGGCCCCGATCCTCGGCGTTTTGTTTCCCTCAACCCTCTTTCCGCATCGCGCTCCGGAAGGTCATGTTTCTCTGGTCTGCTTTGCCGGTGGGGCCCGGAATCCATCGGCCGCGCTGGAAGACACTGCCTTGCTGACCGAGAAAACCCTCCCCTACCTTGCACAGCTGTTGGACATTCGGGGAGCGCCCCAGTATCGACACCTCACCCATTGGCACCGCGCGATCCCGCAGTACGGCTTTGACCACGCCACGCATCTCGCGGGCCTGACCGAAATCGAAAAGAAGCACCCCTCCCTTCAGTTTATCGGCAATTACCGGCATGGGATTGCCCTGAACCGTTGCCTGGAGCACGCCCTGCTGGAAAATTCAAAGCTTGCGTAAGCCGTTCAGCCCTTCAGCCTCCCGCCTTTCTCGAATCATCGCGGGGCCACCTTTTGGGTACCCGCGACCGCTAAAGTAATCCTACATGTCCAGTCCCATTCTTTTTTCTGATCTTCAACTGATCGATCCCATCCAACGCGCGGTTTCCGATAAAGGATACACCGAGCCGTCGCCGATTCAGGCAAGATGCATCCCAACGCTGCTCGAAGGGCGCGACCTCATTGGCTGCGCGCAAACCGGGACCGGAAAAACCGCCGCCTTTGCCCTCCCGATCCTGCAACACCTCGCCGCCGACCAACGGCCGCGCACGCCGAAAAGCCCCCGGGCCCTGATCCTCACCCCGACCCGCGAACTTGCGGCGCAAATCGGCGACAATTTTGCGACTTACGGCAAACACCTCAAACTCCGGCACCTTGTGATCTTTGGCGGCGTGGGCCAAAACCCCCAAGTCACCGCGCTTCGGCAGGGGGTGGACATCCTTGTTGCGACGCCTGGCCGCTTGCTTGACCTCAAACAGCAAGGCGCAGTGCGCTTCGACCAAGTCCAGATCTTTGTTTTGGATGAAGCCGACCGGATGCTCGACATGGGCTTTGTGCACGACGTCAAAAAGGTACTCGCCGTACTGCCGCCCAAGCGCCAGTCCCTGCTTTTTTCAGCGACCATGCCACCGGCGATTGCCCAACTCGCCCAGAGCTTTTTGAACAACCCGGCAAAAGTCGAAGTCACCCCCGCGGCCACCACCGCCGAACGGATCAGCCAGGAGCTTTACTACGTCCGCAAAGACGATAAGCGGGAGCTATTGGTCGACCGGCTCAAAGCCCACCCGAAAGGTTTGGTGCTTGTCTTTGTCCGGATGAAACACGGGGCCAACCGGATCGTCGAGTTCCTCGACAAGCAGGGCATCCGCGCTGCCGCGATCCATGGCAACAAATCTCAGACCGCTCGCGAACGGGCCCTCGAAGGCTTCCGTAACGGCACCACCCGCGTCCTTGTTGCGACCGATATCGCAGCCCGCGGGATCGACGTGAAGGGCGTTTCGTTGGTCATCAACTACGAAATTCCCAACGAAGCCGAATCCTATGTCCACCGGATTGGCCGAACCGCCCGGGCGGGCGCCGACGGAGTTGCCATCTCCTTCTGCGACTCCGGAGAGATGGGCTATATCAAAACCATTGAGAAGCTTACCCGCAGCACCCTGCCCGTCATTGCCGACCACCCGCTGGTGCAAACCGACATGCAACCCACGGCACCGGAAAAACCGGGCGGTGGCGGCCGACGTTTTGGCGGTGGAGGCGGCGGGCAAAACCGACGCTCCGGCGGACGCCCGCAAGGCAAATCCGCGAGCGGAGGACGGTCCGGCAACCAGCGCTCCTTTAAAACTCAGCGGGGCCCAAGACAGGGCCGCAGCTCCCACCGCTAAGCCTCCGGCGTGTTTACCGGGGCGGTCAGCGCTCCGATCACGTGTGCCGCCATCACGAAACCATAGGTCCCGGTGAGGTGAGTGATCGAGCCAAAACCGGCATCGCAGTTTAGACGGTAGTCGGCTCCCGACTCCCGCGTCAGTGCCACGCTACCGTCGCCCTGAGGAAACCTGGGGAGCTCTGTCGATGTCACGCACGGCACATGAAATTTTCGCTTACTGCCGTTCGGAAAGCCATACTCGCGGCGAAGCTGTTTACGCAGTTGGAGTAAAAGCGGATCATCCCGGGTGCGGCCGAGGTCACCCACATAGACCTGGGTGGGGTCGGTCCTCCCCCCGGCGCCCCCGGTGGTGATGACCGGGATCTTCCGCCGGACGCATTCGGCGATCAAGCGGGCCTTCTGCTTAGCTCCATCAATAGCGTCGATCACAAAGTCAAGCTTGCGCCCCAAGACCAGGTCCACGGTGGATTCCGTAAAAAAGATTTCCTCGGCATGGACCCGACAATCCGGCGCAAAGGTCTGGATGCGCTCGGCAAGGACCTGTACTTTTGCCCGGCCGACATTCGTATCCGTAGCATGGATTTGGCGATTCACGTTACTCAAGCAGACTTCGTCGAGGTCAAACAGACTGAGTTCCCCCACGCCGCTCCGGGCCAGAGCCTCCACCGCCCAAGAGCCCACACCGCCCACACCGACCACACCAACGTGGGCCTTTGCCAGTAGCGAGACCGCACCCTGCCCGTACAACCGATCAATTGCTTGGAATCTTTTTTCTGTTTGAGGCATCCCATTGTTCCATGATCCAAAATACCGCATGTCCATCGTTTTCCTCCGTATCTGAAAATTTGCCCACCCGGGCTGAAAATCTTTTCAGGGAAATCATCTAACCTAAGCAAATAGCCACTCTTAGCGGCGCTCTGGAATTCGTGGATGTTTTCAAACTATTGTTTGCTTTTATCCCAAGCTCGGCACCCTTTAATCACCTGTGAAGTCAAATTCAAAACTGCTTACCTTTTCTTCGATCATCATTACCTGCATTGTGCTGGGGATCGTTGCGTTCAAACACGGCTACGGCTCTGGGAATGGTGAAGAAGAGGCCGCGCCGCGCGCCGCACGCAGCGACCCAGCGGTGGAGACACTGAAGCTGATTGAGCAACCGTTCGGAAGGGAACAAGTGTACAACGGGACCTTGCGGGCACGGGAACACATCACCATCCGCACCGAGGTTTCGGGGAGAGTTGCCGCGATTCACTTCGAGGATGGAGCCGAAGTGGAAAAAGGGACCCTACTCCTCGAGATCGACGACCGTGAATTGCGCTCAGACCGCGACGCCAGAGCCGAAGAACTGGAACTCGCCAAACTCAACGCAGACCGTCTGGAGGCACTCTTCCTGACCAACGCCATTACCCAACGGGAGCGGGACGAGGCAGTAAGTCGGCGGAACGTGCTTGCCGCACAGGTCGAAAACATTTCGGTACGGCTGGAAAAAACAAAAATTTATGCGCCTTTTTCCGGCGTACTGGGCTTTCGTGAAGTCAGCCTCGGGGCCTTGTTGCAGAGCGACTCACCGATCACGGACCTGCGGGCAGTGAACCCTATTTTGGTGGACTTCGCCGTACCGGAACGCTCACGCACTCACTTCAGAAAGGGAATGCCTGTCACCATACGGGTCAGCGGGTTTGACGAGGCATTTGAGGGTGAGGTTACCGTGACTGATCCCAGCGTGGATCCGATGACGCGCACCATCACCATCCGTGCACGGGTGGAAAACCCGGACCGCACCCTGCTTCCGGGCTCCTTTGGTCGGGTGAGCGTTAGAGAAGTTAATGAAAACGCAATCCTTGTCCCGGCGGTCTCCGTGGTACGGGGGCTGGCCGAAGTTTCCGTCTACGTGGTGGAAGATAATACTGCCAAGCGCCGCACCGTGCGGGTTGGGCACCGGGGGTCAGAATTTGTCGAGGTACTTGAGGGCTTGTCCGCGGGTGACGAGCTGATCGTCAGAGGCACCCAATCCGTTCGCCAAGGCAGCGGTGTGAATATCGTCGAATCGGCAGAGCAAGAACCCCGGGACGCGGAATGAGCCTTTCTTCGGTAAGTATACGCAGGCCGGTATTCACGACCGTCCTCTCCATAGTAATCATCATCTTTGGTGCCATCGGCCTGAGTGAATTGGGTGTCCGTGAGTTACCCGAGAGCGAGCGACCGCTCATCACCGTGCAGTCCAACTACCCGGGAGCAAACTCCTCGGTCATCGAAAGCCAGATCATTGAAATTCTGGAAGAGCAAATCAACACCGTATCCGGTATCCGCACCCTTACCTCGACCAGTCGTGAGGGACGCGCTACACTGAGTGTTGAATTTGAACTGGGCGAGGACATTGACGTTGCCGCTAACGACATCCGCGACCGCGTCTCTGCGGCGCTGAGGGACCTCCCCCCGGACGCCGACCCGCCTACCGTTCGGAAGGAAGACGCTGACGGTGACCCCATCATCTTCCTCAACGTCAGCAGCCAACAGCGTGACCTGCTGGAGCTTACGGACATTGCCGACAACGTGCTTAAGACGCGATTTGAAACCATTCCCGGAGTCGGCCGTGTCGACATCTGGGGAGATAAGGAATACGCCATGCGTCTCTGGCTGGACCCTGAACGAATGGCAGCCCACGGGACCACCG
This sequence comes from Puniceicoccaceae bacterium, assembly GCA_003567255.1. Taxonomy (GTDB): domain Bacteria; phylum Verrucomicrobiota; class Verrucomicrobiia; order Opitutales; family Coraliomargaritaceae; genus T3Sed10-183. The sequence continues at coordinate 14,485 of PWZW01000010.1, forward strand.
CAATCGATGTGCGCAACGCCTTCGCTGATGCCAATGTCGAGTTACCGAGCGGACGCCTGGAAGGGCGCGACGTGGATGTCACCATCCAAACCCTCAGTCGTTTGGGTGACGATCCTGACCTTTTCAATAATCGCGTCATCCGTCGGGTGGGTGACCGGGTCGTTAGGCTTAGAGATATTGGGTATGCGGAGATTGGCCCGCTGAATGAGCGTACCATCCTCAAGCGCAACAGCGTTCCCATGGTCGGAGTGGTCTTACGCCCGCAAACCAACGCCAATGAAATCGAAATCGTTGACGAATTTTACCGACGCCTTAATGCGGTCCGCCCCGAGCTTCCTGAAGATATTGAGCTTGGGATTGGCTTTGATACCAGCGAATTCATTCGAGACAGTATCTCTGAAGTCAGACAAACCCTGATCATTTCGGGCATACTGGTGTGTCTCACCATCTTCTTCTTTTTACGTGAAGTAAGGTCGACCATCATACCGCTGATTGCCATTCCCATCGCGCTGATCGGGACCTTTTTCATCCTCTATCTGGCTGGCTTCTCGATCAACACGCTGACCTTGCTGGGCTTGGTACTGGCGATCGGTTTGGTTGTGGACGATGCCATCGTGGTTCTGGAAAATATTTATCGAAGGATTGAGGATGGAGAAGATGCCAAGGAAGCGGCCATCAAGGGCATTCAGCAAATTTTCCTCGCAGTCATTGCCACCTCGCTCGCCCTGGCGGCCGTTTTTGCGCCGATCATTTTCCTGGGAGGCCTCACCGGAGTGCTGTTTCGTGAGTTTGGGGTAACCCTTGCTGCAGCGGTGCTGATTTCCTCTTTCGTTGCCCTCACGCTCACCCCGATGCTTTGCTCGAGGATCTTGAAAAAGCACGAAAAACAGCCCTTCCTCTACCGGAAGACAGAGCCGTTTTTTGAGGTTCTCAATCGTGGATACAAATGGCTGCTCGAAAGATTTATGGGAAGCGTTGTCCCGACGATTGCAGTCTTGGTCTGCTGCATTGCGGTGATCATCAGCGCTTGGTTCAGCTTGCCGAAGGAATTGGCTCCCATCGAAGATAGAGACCTCTTGCGGATTCAAGTTCAAGGCCCCGCCGGGGTAGGTTTCAGTCACATGATGGAAGTCATGGACCGGGTCGACGGTATCGTGGAGCGCTCGGTACCAGAGCGCGACGCGAGCTTGACCGTCACCTCACCCGGCTTTGGTGCGGCGACCACCGTGAACTCCGGTTTCGGTCGGCTCGCCCTCATCCCGGCCGCGGAGCGGGAGCGTTCACAGGTCGATATCGCCAACCAACTGACTCGGGAGTTTGCGGATTTCCCGGACGCCTTTGTCCGTATCCAATCGCCCCCGACCATTCAAGCGGGGGGTCGCGGCGCACCGATGCAGTTTGTGGTGCAAAACACTGATGGAACCAAGCTTCGCGACATCATACCTGAATTCCTCAGCCGGGCCCGTGGAGAATCAGCGCTCGCGGGGGTCAGCGTGGATCTGCAATTCACTCAACCAGAAATCAACCTAAACATTGATCGGGACCGCGCCGAGGCCATTGGGGTGAGTGTCCGGGATATCGCCGAAGTAGTGCAGGCCTCTTTCAGTGGGCAACGTTTTGGCTTTTTCATTAAAGACGGTGAGCAGTACGAGATCATCGGCCAATTCGAGCGCGACCAACGAAGCGCACCCGTGGATGTGAGTGTGTTGGAAGTGCGCAATAACGAGGGCTACATGATTCCAATCACCAACCTCGTCACCATCGAGGAAGTGAGTGCGGCCCCAGTGCTCTTCCGCTTCAACCGCTTCCCCTCGGCAACGTTTTCAGCAGCCGTGGGCGAGGGCTACACCATGGCAGACGCCGTTGCCGCGATGCGGTCAATCGCCAGAGAGGTGCTTGACGAAAGCTTCTCGACCGAACTTTCGGGAGAAGCTCGCGAGTTCGAGGAAACGGGAGCGAGTATCTTCTTTATTTTCATCCTCGCCCTTACGTTGGTGTATCTGGTCCTAGCCGCGCAGTTTGAAAGTTTCCGCTCACCACTGATCATCATGATCACCGTGCCCCTGGCCCTCGCCGGCGGCCTCCTCGCCCTCTCGGTCTTTGGCCAGCAGATTAACATCTTTTCGCAGATCGGTCTGGTCATGCTCGTTGGTTTGGTCACTAAAAACGGGATTCTGGTCGTGGAGTTTGCCAACCAGTTACGCGACTCCGGGATGGAAGTCGGCGAGGCAGCCAAAGAAGCCGCTGCCCAGCGCTTTCGTCCGATTTTAATGACGGCGACGTCAACGATCCTTGGGGTCCTGCCGATCGCACTGGCGGTTGGGGCCGGGGCAGCCAGTCGGGTGCCGCTCGGTATTGCGGTGATCGGCGGACTGGTGGTCGGCTCCTTCCTTACCCTCTTTGTGATCCCCATGGCCTACAAGTTGATCGCCAACCCGAAGCCCAGAGAAATGCCCAACGCTTAGCCAGCTGCGCCTTGCTGTGTTGGGCGAAGGCGTCGCTACCCCGCTGCGCAAACAGGAAAATCTTGCTCTCCGGCGAGAACTTCCTAACTAATCGCGTAACGAACGCAACATTATGACTCAATTCAGCATCCTTTGCCTCCTCGCTTCCCTCTTTATGTTCACTGGCTTCGCCAGTGCCCAACCGGCCAATGAGCTGCCAATGTACAATGGCACAAAGTCTCCGGGCTTGGAGATTGACGCGGCAAACAGTACCCGAAAATCCGAGTTAGCCTGGGAGTTGGTCAACCAGGGCAATCTGGTCAGCGCGATGCGCCTCTTCAACGAGGCGTGGTTACTGAACCCGGACGATCCGGCTCCGTACTGGGGCTTTGCTTACATTACCGGAATCCGCTCGCAAAGTGAGGACACCCTGACAAACCTTGAGACCTCGATTCGGTACTACAACATGGCACGCCAGCGTATGCGCGCACCCAATGTCCGCCTGCTGAGTGACCTTGCCTTTGCGCACACGACGGTGGGCGCTTACCACCAGGCAAACGGGAATGACCCCCGGCTCTCCTTTCGCTTGGCGGATGAAATTTTCTCTCAAGCGGAAGCGGTGGACCCAAACTTTGCGCCCATGCTCCTGAACCGATCGTTTCTCGAGTACTATCGTGAAAATTATCCGCGCGCGCTAGCACTGACCGAAAAGGCTGCGGCTTACGGCATGGAGGCCGATCCGGATTTTATCAGCGAGCTTCAGAGCTTGATTGGCCGCCGGTAAAGGACTTTTCAGCAAGTTCAGGGGCTTTGCGGGTCAATGAGTTCACGAATATCCACCGCCTCCATACCAGCCGCGCGGGCTGCCTGCAGCCCCAAGTCAGTATCCTCAAAGGCGCAGCAAACGTGCGCGGGCAGCCCTATCCGCTGAGCCGCGAGCAGATAGGTTTCCGGCTCAGGCTTAAACTTCGTCACTTGATCCGCCCCAATGATGTGGCTGAACAAATCGCGTAAACCTGTTTTCTCAAGAAGCTGCTGTGCCAGCCAGGTAGGACTCCCCGTAGCGACGGCCATAGGCACGGTGCCCGCAGCCGCACGAGCGATATCGGCAATTGGTTGAATCGGCTTCACCAGGTCGCAGAGCGAGACAAATCGCTCTTCCTTGAGCTCGGCGAGTGATTCCGCATCGACCTCTATCCCTTGTTCAAGGGCCAACAGCTCAATAATCGTCACAGCGGGGACTCCGCCGAGCGCATAAAAACGCTCTTCGGTCAGGCTAATCCCGACCTCATTCAACGATTGTTTCCAAGCCACGAAATGACTGGGCATGGTATCGACGAGGGTGCCGTCACAGTCGAAAACAAGCCCCTGAAAGCGTTGGTGGAAAGGAAGCATAAGCTTAAACACGCCGCCTAGCGGGCTTTTATCCGAATCAGTTTACCCAGAAGGAAACCAATCACCACCGAGAGCAAAACCACCACGAACACCGGCAAACGCACGCTCCAGGTAATAAAGGTGAGCGGCGTTGCGTGCATATTCTGTAAAACAAGCACGAGGAGGAGCACTCCAATGGCAATAGCAATACCCGTCCGTACGTTTTTATTTAGTTTCATGGGGGCATCAAAGGCAGGACTGCACAGAAGTGCAAGGTTTCACTAAAACCACGGCCTCCCCGCAAACGCTTGCCAGCGCCCGCGATTCGCGCAAAGGATCGGGTATGGAATTGATTGATAGCCACTGCCACCTGGCAAAATTTCAAGCGGAAGGCGTATTGGATGAAGTGCTGGACCGCGCCGCTGCGCAAGACGTGAGCGCGTGCATTGCCGTCGGCACCTCAGAAGAGGATTGGATTGTCTATGAGCGGATGGCTAAAGCGTACCCCCAAGTCCACTACACCTTAGGACTGCATCCCTGTTATGTGCCTGAGGACAATTCCTGGGAGACCTCTGTTAATCAGCTTGCCTCTTTTTTCACGCCGGGAAATCCGCCGGTTGCGCTTGGGGAAATCGGTCTGGATCACTTTCATCTACCAAAAGATCCCATTGCCGCAGGTAAGCAAATCATTGCTCAGGAAGAAGCCTTCAAGCGTCAATTAGCCATTGCCTATCAACTGGATTGCCCGGTGATCGTGCACAGCCGCGATAGTTTTGACGAATGTGTGCGGTGTATTGATGAATCCGGCGTGAACTGGGAGCGGGTCGTTTTTCATTGTTTTTCCGGGGACACCGGCCAAATCCAACGACTCCGCCAACGGGGTGGCCGGGGCTCCTTCACGGGCATAGTCACCTACAAGAATGCCGCCTCCGTCCGGGAAGCACTCTACGCGCAGGGGCTTGATGTGCTCATGCTGGAGACCGACAGCCCCTACCTCGCCCCCGTACCGCACCGGGGCCAAAGAAATGAGCCCGCCTATCTCCGAGCTATGGTTGAGCCTTGCGCGGAAGCGTTTGACCTCAGCGTCGAGGCGTTCGCTGAGAAAGTGACTGAAAACACCCGGGAGTTTTTCGGGATCTAGCGACCGTATGTTCAAAAAACCAATCAGCCTATTGCTCTTTCTGATTGCACTCGCTGCGGTCATTTTCGGGATACGGTATGACTGGGATTCGGTGAACGAAACGTCTGCCAGCGCCGGGCAGACGACGATATCAGATACGCTGATCGAAGACATGGGGGAAGGCACGAGCCCCACGCCCCTCGATGAACTCCTTACCCGCACGGTTCCCACGGACGAAGAGGAACCCTCCGGGCAGATGAATCCCGAAACGCTTTTGGAGGATGCCCTCGCACTTCCGCTCGGCACCGAACGAAGCACGGCCCTCATTGAAGCAGCCACTCGCTGGGCTACCGAGGAGCCGGAATTGGCTCTGACTTGGATCGAGGCCAACCTTGGCGGTCGTGACCGACTGGATACCCTGCAGGCGGCCATTCAGCCTTGGGCGGAGGACGCCCCGGAGAGCGCCGCCGAGTGGGTCCGCACCATGGTCATGGACGGTTCCCAAGCGCGGGCGGCACACGCCCTCGCACTCGCATGGGCAAAGACAGATCCGGAAGCAACGCTGGCATGGATTGACGGGCTTTCTGCCGCCCCGGTCCGCAGCGAGGCCAGAGCGGGCCTGGTTGAGAGCTGGAGCGAGCACGCGCCGGAAGCCACCGTGGCATGGCTGGTTGAAAGGGGTCTGGATCAGGAGGAGGCAGCTTTGCTTAGACTGGCCCTCGACCGTTTCGTTGAAGCCGACCACCGCGCCGCTGGGGCCTTCATCTCAGCCCAAGCGTCCAGCGCAAACTTCCCTGCCTTGGCTGAGCGCTACATAGCGCAACTTGTCGAGCAGCAGGGGCCGGAAACAGCGCAGGCATGGATCGAACAACAAAACGTCGACCCTCACCAAGCAGACCTTTACCACCGAAGCCTTTTTTACTCCTGGGCACAAGTGGATCCAGCAGATGCGGCAACCCTCCTCGACACCGCTGAAACTGTGGATCATGCGCAGGTGGAGGCCAAAGCATTTGCGCTGATGAGCGAGTGGGCCCGGACCGATACCTACGCCTCGGCGGAATGGCTTAGTCGGCAAGCGGCAGGGCCCGTGCGTGATGCAGCCATCGAGGGTTTTTCCAATGCAGTGCTCCCCTTCGATCCGGTTGTGGCACTGGAATGGAGCCAAGCGATCACCTCAGCTCCGCTGCGCACAGCGCAGTTGCAAGCCCTCTTCACTGAGTGGGCGCAGGCAGATCCTGGTGCCGCAGGCACGTGGTTGGAAAACACTTCGGCAGAGACCGAAGCCACCATCCTTTCCGCACCGAGCTTCGAGGACTGAGGGGGCCACCCGTGGTCTACTGATTAGCCGGACCGACGTAGGTAAGCGCTCCGCGGTACAAGAGTCGTTGGGTTTGTCGGCGGTGGGTACGGGTTTCAAATCCCGAAGTGCGCAGCACGACCGGCTCTGTATCCACGTCCACCCACTCGCGCATTTGCCGATCTTTACCGGAGGCCTCATCCGCTGGGCGCCAGATGATCCCTTCCTCAAAAAGAAATCCCCGGTAGAGCGTTTCCTCGCCCGCCTGCTCGACTTGGCTGTAGAGCCTCCCTTGATCCACCATGGCAAAAGAACGTGCGGTATTCAGGTCGCCATCGCGGGTGAATACACCCACTCCACGCAAACCTTCACCGTCCCACCAATAAATTTGCCTGACCTCAAGCGTCTGTTCGACCCCGGTTTCGACGGAGCTGACGACAAAGGTGCCCTCCCAAGTCCCTTGATAACTCCGCAGCATAGCCTCCAACTCCTGGTGACTCGGCGGAGTGTCCGCCACCACCGGCCCGATGGACGCGAAAAAAACCAGACAGCAAAGCAGCGCGCTTACACCTACCTTGCCGAACGGAAATTGGCTGATTTGGGGATTGAGCATATCATCATCAAAGGAAAGCTTAGGCAAAACGCTCTCGCACCCTCTGGCAAGCTTCGTAAAGGCTTGTCCGGGCGTTCAAAATTTTTAAACCCTTTACACCTTATGCTTTTTAATCCCGAAAAACTGCTCCTGATCGCCGGGCCCTGCTCCCTGGAAGGTGAGGCCACCGCTCGCCCCGTGGCCGAAAAACTCGCCGAACTGCGCGAGCGCTACCCCGAACTAAACATCATTTTCAAAGGCTCTTTCGATAAGGCGAACCGCACCTCCCTGGGGAGTGACCGCGGACCGGGCCTCGAGCGCGGCCTCGCCCTTTTTGAAAAGATAAAAGCGGAGTTTGCTTTCCCCTGCCTGACCGACATCCACCTCCCCGAGCAAACTGCGCAGGTGGGCGAAGTTTGCGACGTTTTGCAGATTCCCGCTTTCCTCTGCCGTCAAAGCGACCTGCTCGAAGCGGCGGCGAAAACCGGCAAAACCATAAACGTTAAAAAAGGCCAATTCCTCTCACCCATGGAGATGGCATTTGTCACCCAAAAACTGGAGGCTCTCCAAGCCACCGAAATTTGGCAGACTGACCGGGGAACGACCTTTGGTTATCAGAACCTGGTGGTGGATATGCGGAGTTTTGACATCATGGCCGCGAACGGACACCCAACCGTTTTTGATGCAAGCCACAGTGTTCAACTCCCCGGAGCGGCAGGTGGCAAAAGTGGTGGCCAGCGCGAGCACATACCCGCACTCGCTCGTGCGGCGATTGCCGCAGGTGCGGACGGCGTCTTTATCGAAACCCACCCAAACCCGAAAGAGGCCATTTCCGACGCCGCCAGCCAAGTCCCGCTGGATGCCTTGGAAGCCTTGGTCGTCCAACTGCTCAAGGTCTGGAACGCTGTGAGAAGCTAGGCGGCCAACTCAAGCCAAACGTTCATTCAATGCGTATCACCGGAGGCAGTGCCCGCGGCATCCCCCTCACCTGTCCACAGGGGAAACAAACGCGCCCCGCTACCGACCAGTTGCGCGAAGCGGTATTTTCCAGTCTGGGTCCCTTTGTGGAAGGCAGCAAAGTTTGCGATTTGTTCGCTGGGAGTGGTGCTTATGGCCTCGAAGCCCTCAGCCGCGGTGCCCCTTTCTGCGATTTTTTTGAAAACAACGGAAAGGTCCGCGCGGCGCT
>PWZW01000003.1 GCA_003567255.1 Puniceicoccaceae bacterium
ATCATTTACTGCCAAAACTTCGTTTAAAGAAACACTGTAGCGGCGGGAAATGGCCCAGAGGCTGTCACCACTTTGCACGGTATGGGTGGTGAAGCTCGGTTCAGAAACAGGGATACTCGGCGCTTCATCTTCGCTTTCCACTGGATTAAAAGCAGCCGAAAAATCCTGATTAAATCCACTGCTTGAGCCAAAATCATCTGCTGGGCGACGCGGTGTACTTCTGCCGGTTTCCACCGTGTCCGCAACGATCACCGGATCCACAAGGTCCGACCGTTCACTGAAGAAGGGAGCGCTGGGCTGCGAAGCCGTCACCCGAGCCTGCCCACCGAAATCATCGACCGCGCCCGAGCGTGTCGGTGGTTGAGTCGTTTGACAGCCGGGCTGCAAGACAAATACTGCAATAAGTCCAATATGCAGAAAAAGTACGAATCCGAAGATTTTTGTGATTTTCATAAGCTTTTCAAAGATGATTTATATTTCTAGATATTGTCGTTCGTTTCACAGCGCTTCAAACTTAAAACCTGAGAAACAAAGGATTTTCCCCGATCTGCATAACTTGCAAACTGATCAAAACTGGCAAAGCCGGGGCTGAGTAGGACCGCAGAGAGCCCATTTTGTAAGGCGAGCTCCCGGGCGACCGTTACAATGCTCGCGAATTCATTGTGTTGAATGACCTTGATCCCAGCAGTCTCGAGCTCCGCACCAAAGTGAAAACCGACAGAACCATAAACCAAAACAAGGCTGCGGGTATTGTTTAAATGCTGTGCGGCCGCCTCAGCAAACGTCTTCAAGTCGGTCGACTTATCCCGGCCTCCGGCAATCCAAAGCAAAGGCTTATCAAAACTCTTCAGCGCGGCCAGCGCGGCATCCGGGTTGGTTGCTTTTGAATCGTTCCAAAACGTAATGCCATCAACCGTTGAGACCGGTGCCAAACGGTGAGGAGCCAGCTTGTGTTCTCGGGCCGCCTGGTTGAGCGCTGCGCGACTGATTCCCCAGGCATCCGCAAATTTCGCGACTTTGGGGAAGTTTTGAGCTTGGGGACCGTGAGCAAACACTGAATTTTCGGGCGCAGCAGTACTCGCCTCCTCATCCGCAGCCTCAATCACCCCCGTGGGGAGATCGATACCAAACTTATCGGCTGCCCTGAAAACCGTTTCACCAACTACGCAAGGCGCGCCGGGTTTCAGCCTATCGAAGAGGTTAAGTTTAGCCTCAAAATAAGCCTTTGCCCCTCCGTGATAGTCGAGGTGATCGGGAGCGAAATTTGTCCAAATCAAACCATCCAACCGCAACCCCCTGGAGAGGTCTGCTTGGAAAGAACTGATCTCGGCAACCGCAATTTCCGCGTCTTGCGCACACACGACATCTGCAAAAGCCCTGCCAATATTACCACAAACTGCGGCCTGTCGGCCATCCGCCCGAAGTGCGGCGCACAGCAACTGTGTGACACTGCTCTTACCATTGGTTCCAGTGATCCCAAGAATAGGTCCATTCCAAAACTGTGCAGCAAAGGCGAGTTCTCCCCAGATGCACTCCGGCACAATTTGTGCCCGAACCGCCTTTCTCCATGGGTGCCCCGGAGAAAAGCCCGGACTGAACACAAATTGTTTAAACAATTCGAGGTCGCCCGGTTCCAATTTTGCTTTTGCGCCAGGAAACACTTCATCGAACACTTGATGTTCAATCCTTCGAGCTGCACACAGCGCTGCGACCCCCTGCCCACTCAATCCAGCCCCAAAGATTGCAATGGGCCCGTCCTCATACGAATGAAGCGCTGATTCTGACTGACTGTTAGGGAGTTTGGACAAATGAAAGGAGGGTTAACACTACTTGATAAAATACTACCGCAATTTGAGCGTGGCGAGCCCGGCAATCGCAAACACCAATGAAAGCATCCAGAAACGGATCACCACCTTGTTTTCATGCCATCCCGCGATTTCAAAGTGGTGATGAATGGGAGCCATGCGAAATATTCGCTTTTTACGCAGCTTGAAAGAACCCACCTGAAGAATTACAGAAAGCGCCTCGATCACAAAAATACCTCCCACAATGATCAGGACAAAGGGCTGATGGACCATAAATGCAATGATCCCAATGATGCCGCCAAGGGCGAGTGATCCGGTATCACCCATGAAGACTTCCGCAGGGTGCGCATTATACCAAAGAAAAACGAGGCTGCCTCCAAGTAGCGCAGAACAAACTACGGTGAGCTCACCCACACCGGGCAGAAAACTGATAAACAAATAATCTGCCACAATCGCGTTTCCTGCGGCATAAGCCATAATCCCAAAGGCAAGGGCAACCGTCACGGTGCAGCCGATCGCCAGACCATCTATCCCATCTGTTAGGTTGATCGCGTTACTCGATCCGGCGAGGATCAAAAACAAAAATGGGAAGAGCACAAAAAGCGGCATTTGCGTGATGACCACATCTTTGTAGAAAGGAACCCACAACTCCCTCATTTTATCTGCAGAGTCTGGATTGGAAAGCAGGAGGAGGAGCACGGTCCCAGTCGTTAAAGCCTGCCCGAGCAACTTCCAGCGTCCGGCAAGGCCCTTGCTATTCCGTCGGGCAATCTTTAAATAATCATCCAAAAAGCCAATCACCGTGAGCGCAGTGTACACAAGGAGCGCACTGAATACATAGACATTCGGAGTCGCCCAAAGCAGGACGGAGATGGTGACGGAAACATAAATGATTAATCCCCCCATGGTCGGTGTCTGGCTCTTGCCTTTGTGCAATTTAGCCAGGTCCCCGACCTCTGCCTCGCCGCGAAGCACTTGCGAAGCGCTCAAGTCTTTAAGTTTACGAAAAACCCAAGGTGCGATCACAAACCCTATGATCAAAGCAGTCACTCCGGCGAACACCGCCCTTATCGTTATATAGCGAAATAAACGGAGGGGTCCATAGATGGATTCAAATTCTGCGAGGAAGGTAAGCATAGCATACTAAAAGAAAAAAATTCAGTAGGTCCCGGTTTGATACGTCGATGATTGAGGAACTAAAGATTCAAGCTTGTGGGAGCGACTTCCCTTAAGAAAGACCGCACCTTTGAAAGCCTGTACTTCGCTACGGATTGCGGCTGCCCCAGCAACCGCAAGGATACGGTCTGAAGCAACCCCCGCTTCCAAAGCCCCTTTTCTATACGCAGCACAGAGCCTTTCATCACCAACAAAAATAAAATGGTCTTCTGGCTGCGCGGGATAGGCTGCCATCACTTGGGTGTGCAAAGACGCTGCCTCGGTTCCCAATTCCAGCATAGTCCCCAGCACGAGTAAGCGATTTTGCGCTTCATCCAAGCCTGCGTCAAAGGCTTCCAATGCATCCTTTAAAGCTACCGGATTAGCGTTGTAGCAGTCCACATAGAAACGTTGCCCCGGCAATTCCCGCCAACTGCCGCGCAGTGCTTCCGGACGCCAGCGGGCAGCCCCGGTCACGATTTCCTGGTACCGCGCGCCCATACCCTGGGCGGCCAATGCGGCAAGGGCCGCATTGCGCGCCATGCCAACACTGGGGCTGGCAATCATGAAATTCAAAGGATCTGCCTCGTGCGGAGGATAGACGGTGATTTCCTGCACTGTGGCACCCACTTTCCTGGTTTGGTACCGTGCCACCGCCTTCGGTTCCGTGAGCCCGGAAAGCAACTTTTCCGACTCCACAAGCACGACTGAACGATCAAGTTTACGATGGAATACGGCGAATTTCAGGCATTCTTCGGGGAGATAAAGGGTTGCCTCTGTCCTCGCCTCTTCCGCCAACAAAAATTTTTCGGCCGCTACCCCAGCCTCGTCTCCGAGGGCCTCCAGGTGGGCTGGACCAATCCCCGAAAATACAACAAAGTCTGCCTTGATGGTTCGCCCGAGAACCTTCATCTCCCCCGGCTCACTGATGCCGGCCTCAATCACACCATAGCGATGTTTTTTGTTATCCAACTGAAGCATCGATAAGGGGACACCGATCTCGTTATTCCAATTCCCCGGGCTGTATCCGGTAAATTCATCACCCAGCATGATTGTCAAAAGTTCTTTGGTGGACGTCTTACCAAAGCTACCGGTAATCGCAGCAATGGGAAAGGTCAGGGTTTCACGGTGTGCCGCTGCGATATCTCCCAAAGCTTCTTTAGTGTCTTCAACCACCAACTGGGGAAGCGCGATGGAAGCTTGGGCGGTGTGTACCAAAGCGCAACTTGCTCCGGCCTGCCGAGCGTCTTCGATAAAATCATGCCCATCTCTGGTTTCCCCCTGAAGGGCGACGAAGCAATCGCCAGCGCTTAGCTTTCGTGTATCAAAGTGGAACTTTGTCACCGATTTGGGAAGCATCCCCACCCATTGGCCCCCGGTCCACAGGGCGAGCATTTTTGGATCAAAACTTGGCATGCTTAACGACTTAACTGCTTTATAAATTCGCGGGCCACCCGACGGTCATCAAACGGAATAATGCTTCCGGCCATCTCTTGGTAAGTTTCGTGCCCCTTCCCAGCGATGAACACGCAGTCTCCAGGCGCTGCGGAAGCGATGGCCCTTTCAATCGCCAGCCTTCGGTCCGACTCAAATACGATCTTTTCTGGCGCAGTAAATCCCTGCCTCATATCCTCAAAGATGGTGGCGATAGCCTCGCTTCTTGGATTGTCACTGGTCGCGTAAACTGTATCCGACCCTGCCTCCACGGCGCGAGCCATCAGTGGGCGCTTACTCCGATCACGGTCTCCGCCACAACCAAAGACAGTATGAATGCGCCCCGGGGTGATTTCCCTCAACATTGACAAGGCGCAGGTCAAGGCATCCTCGGTGTGCGCGTAGTCCACGACGACGTTAAATCCTTTATCATTGGCGATGCGCTCCATCCGTCCGGCGACTCCCGGGAAACTATCCAGCCGGGCAATGATATCATCAGCCGATTCCCCCGCCACCCGGGCGAGGGCAAAGGCGGCCAGAAAATTGGAAACATTATATGTGCCGAGCAATGGAGAGGAAATGGAGCGGCGTTCTCCACCAAAGTTGAGCTCAAATTGCGTACCCGTTGCCGTTGCGCTAAGCGAACTCGCAAAGATATCTGCCTTGGCATTCAATCCTATGGTGATCGCCTCCACACCCTTGGGAAGTTCATCGACCAGCCGCTTCCCGTGAGGGCAATCAATATTGATCACCGCATGTTTGGGCAATTGTCCATTGCCCCCATTAAACAGCAGTTTTTTTGCCTCGTAGTAGGCCTCCATCGTCTCGTGGTAATCGAGGTGATCCTGAGTGAGATTTAAAAACGCGGTCGCCCCCATCCTCATCCCGTAAAGCCGTTTTTGCACCAGACCATGCGAGCTGACCTCCATGACCGCACGGGCGCAACCAGCCCGACGGATCTGATCGAGCATTGCAAAGGTGTCGACAGATTCGGGAGTGGTCCGAAAGGATGGCAAGGTACGCTTACCGAGATCGTAGCGTACGGTCCCCAGCATACCCACGGCTTCACGCCCCCCCAGAAAATGCTGCAACAACATGGAAACCGTTGTTTTTCCGTTGGTCCCCGTGATACCAAAGAGAGAGAGTGCTCGGTCAGGATGCTCATAGAACCGAGCGGATATTTCAGCAAGTGCCACCCTAACGTCCTCAACCTGCAGGTACGGAATCGGAAAATTTCTCCCACAAGGGACCGATGAAACGACCGCCACCGCGCCGCGGTCCAGCGCTTCTTCGACGAAGGTATTACCATCGGCTTGCAAGCC
>PWZW01000224.1 GCA_003567255.1 Puniceicoccaceae bacterium
CCCCACAGTCTTGTCAACCCGAGGATCGAGGGTCTCTGGTTCAGGACAAGTCGTGACCAGATTTCGGGCCGTCGCTAAGCCCTGGCGCAGTCGGATTATCGAAAGTCGCCCAATTGTTTTCAACTGGATGCATTGGGCATTCACATCGCCTGCTTGCGAGGCTCCCGCGTCAACCTCGAACAAAACTGTTCGACAGATTCCCGGCGGCAACCCAAGCTGCTCGGTTTTCAGTTACCATGACGAAACCAATCTTAATCTACGATACCACCCTGCGCGACGGCACCCAGGGAGAGGGAGTTTCATTCACCGTATCCGCCAAGTTGCGGGTCGCGGAAAAGTTGGACCAGTTTGGGATTGATTATATTGAGGGCGGCTGGCCGGGATCCAACCCGCGGGACATGAGCTTCTTTGAGGAGGCCAAGCACCTGAAGCTCAAACATGCCAAACTGGCCGCATTTGGATCCACCCGACGAGCCAAGGTCAAAGCCTCCGAAGATCCCCAACTGGCTCTGCTCCTTAAGGCGGAAACGCCGGTGGTGACGATTTTTGGTAAGACTTGGTTACTTCACGTCACCGAAATCCTGCGCACCACTCCAGAGGAAAACCTGGCCATGATCGAGGATTCTGTTCGCTTTCTGGTCGAGGCCGGGCGCGAGGTCATCTACGACGCGGAGCATTTTTTCGACGGATATAAGGATGACCCGGAATACGCCTTGAAAACCCTCGCTGCGGCCGCCCGCGGGGGCGCTTCGAACCTTACGCTTTGCGACACCAACGGAGGGATGCTCGTGAACGAGTTGATGGAGGTCGTGAAAACGGTTCGCGAGACCTTTCCGGAGACACCGATTGGGATGCATTGTCATAACGATTCGGGGCTCGGCGTGGCCGTTTCTCTTGGGGGAATTGATGCTGGAGCCGTTCTCGTCCAAGGAACGATGAACGGCGTAGGAGAGCGAAATGGAAACGCCAACTTGACGACTATCATTCCCAACCTCGCCCTTAAAATGGAACGTCCACTCTCCTGCGGGGCAAACCTCTCCAAACTGCGGGACCTCTCCCTTTTTGTCGATGAGATGGCCAACCGGGCGAGCGATACCAAGGCCCCCTTCGTCGGGGCCAGTGCTTTTGCTCACAAGGGTGGGGTCCACGCTGACGCGGCGGCCAAGGTTGCCCGCAGCTATGAACACATCGATCCGGATCTGGTGGGTAACCGTACCCGTGTGCTCGTTTCGGACATGTCTGGGCGGAGCTCCATCATGATGAAAGCCAGGGAAATCGGCCTCGAGCTGGATCCCCGTGCACCGGAGCTGAAGGATTTTCTGGCCGAACTCAAGGAGCTTGAATTTAAGGGCTATGAGTACGAAGCCGCGGACGCCTCCTTTAAACTTTTGTTGAACCGCTTCTTGCGAGGGAAGCAGGAGCATTTTGAGCTGATTGGCTACCGCGTTATGGTCAGCCACCAAACGACCACTGGACGCACCGTTTCGGAGGCAACCGTACAAATCCGGGTCAATGGCCAGACTCACCACACCGTCGCCGAGGCCAACGGGCCTTTGGGTGCGCTCGACCATGCGCTGCGTAAAGCGCTATCTCCCGTCTTCCCCTCTATCAACGCGGTCGAACTGACCGATTTTAAAGTCCGCATCCTCGAGAGTGAAAAGGGCGCGGACGCGATCATTCGCGTGCAGATTGAGTCCACCGACGGAAAGTCCATTTGGGGCACCGTCGGAGCGAGCGACAACATTATTGAAGCTGCCTGGGAAGCACTGTTGGACTCCGTTGAATTCAAATTGCTGATGGATGAGGAGCACAGCGATTCGGCCTAGTGCCCGGTAGGCTTCGGGCTTATTCGCCCGCCGCCTTGGCCTTGGCACACCCCGCCTTCGATGGCAAAGGTCGATTGCCCGTTCAGGGGTCGGGGTGTATTCTCCGCACCCTTCGCGCTTTTTGCTTGCACCAGCGCGGGGTGGGGCTCACTTTTTTGCGTTTTGGTGATCGGTATCACCGCCCGCACTCTGCGGGAGTTTAACGTAAAAACAAGAACCTCCAACCCAATCTACCAGCGCGCCCCGCGCGTCGGTGATTTATTACATGAGTCAATTAATGGAACAACTGCTCAAAGAGAGCAGTGTAGATAACCTCAATGAAGGCCAGATCATCAAAGGCACGATCATTGAACTCCGCCCCACTGAAGTCGTTATCGATATTGGTGGAAAGTCCGAAGGCATTGTGTCCGCCGCAGAATTTGTTGATACCAGCGAACTCCAGGTCGGTGCAGAAATCGAAGTTTACCTTGAGAAGCTGGAAGACCGTGAAGGTAATCCGGTCGTTTCTTTCGATAAGGCCGAGCAAAAGAAGAACTGGGAAACCATCCTCTCCAAATGTGAGGAAGGTTCCATCGTGGCAGGGCGTGTCCGCTCCAAAGTTAAGGGTGGCCTGATCGTCAGCATCGGGGTCGACTCCTTCTTGCCCGCTTCTCAGATCGATGTGCAGCCGCCCAAGAACCTCGATCAGTACGTCGGTCAGACTTACGACTTCAAGGTGGTTAAGATCAATCTTGAGCGTAAGAACATCGTCGTCTCCCGTCGCGAGCTCATCGAAGAGCAGCGCATGGAAGCCCGTAAAACTTTCCTCGATTCGGTCCAGCCCGGCGGTACCCGTCGCGGCGTGGTCAAAAACATCACCGACTACGGTGCCTTTGTCGATCTTGGTGGTCTTGACGGCTTGCTCCATATCACGGATATGAGCTGGGGCCGCATCCAACACCCAAGTGAAATGGTCAAGCAGGGTGAAGAGATTGAGGTTATCATTATCGAGGTCGATCGCGACCGCGAGCGTGTCTCCCTCGGCCTCAAGCAGCTTACCTCCAACCCTTGGGACCGCATCGAAGAGAAGTTCCCCGTGGGATCGACCGTCTCTGGTCGCGTGGTCAACCTTGTCCCTTACGGTGCCTTCATCGAAATCGCCGAAGGTGTCGAAGGGCTGGTTCACGTCACCGAGCTCTCCTGGACTAAGCGTATCTCCAAGCCGGGTGAAGTCCTTCGCATCGGTCAGGAAGTCGAGGCCGTGGTGCTGGGCATCCAGAAGGATGAGCAGAAGATCTCCCTCGGTACCCGTCAGCTCGACCAGAACCCATGGGATATGGCCCGCCATAACTACCCAGTGGGTGCCCGCGTCCGCGGAAAGGTCCGCAACCTTACCACTTACGGTGCCTTCATCGAACTTGAGGAAGGCATCGACGGAATGGTGCACGTCTCGGACATGAGCTGGACACGCAAGGTCAACCACCCAAGTGAGGTGGTCAAGAAGGGCGACGAAGTCGACGCCCTCGTCCTTGATGTGGATGCCGATTCCCAGCGGATTTCGCTTGGTATGAAGCAGGTCATGGAAGATCCATGGAGCCAGATTGAGCAGCACTTCAAGATCGGTGACCTCGTGAAGGGAACCGTCTCGAAGCTCACCAGCTACGGTGCCTTTGTCGAGCTTGAGCACGACATCGACGGCCTCGTCCACATCTCGCAGATTGCGGAAGACCGGGTTGAGAAGATTAAGGATCACCTCAACGCCGGCGACGAAGTCACCGCACGCGTGATCAAGATCGACAAGGAAGATCGTCGGATTGGCCTTTCTATCAAGGCGGCCAACTACAGCGACGAAGAGCTTGCCAAGGAGCGCGCAGTCTTCGAGAACATGTCGACCACCGAAGACATGACCAACCTCGGCGACCTGCTCGACGAGGCGACTCGCTAGTCCCCGATCTCAGATCAAAACCCTTTCAAGGCCCCGGAGTTATTCCGGGGCCTTTTTTTGCGGGATCGAAGTAAAATGCACACTCTCGGATGCGGGCAGTAGCGAGAGGGTTTTACCCACAATTCGCTTTAGAGCATCCACCAAGGGATGGCAGTGACCCGGTCGCTGAGCTTGGCGGGGCGGGGCATGGTATGATTGTGCTCATTTTGAGGATCGGGACATTTGATCAAGCTTGGACGCCACGCCTCTGTTGCCAATTTGGATTTGCCATCTTTCTAGGTCTGTTTATTGTATCGATTGGTTTAGAAATGAAGGTATTTTTTGTCAGTCTAGGTTTTTTGATCGCAGGCGTGCTTGGTTGGGCAACGCAGGATAGAAATCTGGAGTGCGCTTTCGGGTGTGGTGACCTTTATCAGAAGGAGACTGGTTGTTGTGGCGATTTTGTTGGGATTGGTCCCGGGTCCCGAAGCCAGTCTTGCTGCGCAGAGGTATCAGTCCCTTTAACCGTTGATTCATCATTTCTGTTGAGCGCTGGTATTTCCTGTGCATGCCCTCCAGACTGCTTGGTCTGCAGGGAGGATGCTCCGATTTCGCAAACGCAGGCGTTCGCTGCCACCCAAGGGTCTGACCGCCGTTTGGGTCCTCCTACACTGGTCCAGACCATTCCCAGTCAAGTGGCAGGAGAGTATTGCTTTGTCCGTAGAGCGAGTGCCGGGCGCTTGCCAGTTGATGAGCTCGTTTTCCAAGAAGCGTCTGGAGTATTGGCTTCTTGGCAGACAATTTGTCTCAGGCTTTGATGTCGGGCGTGAACAGCGCGCTTTTCGACACTCAATAGTCCGTTGATCCCGTTGGTTCGACGGCGTACTTATGACAAATTAATTCAAAATTTTAAAAACATGTTTAAAACAATTATTGCTTCTTTGCTCTTCGCAGGGCTTTCTTTGACCGCGACTCCTTTGGGCGCCGCTTCATGCAGTTGTAACGACTGCTGTGAAGGAGCTACTTGCAATTGCAGTAGCTGTGAGTGCACCAGCTGCTAGGTCGCCTGATTAAAAACGGTGCAGCCATTGTGCACCGTTTATACTTCAAAAGGTCCTCGGCGTTTCACCGGGGGCCTTTTTTGTGGAGGGCTTCGAAGCTTAGGCGATCAAGTCTGGCAGAAGGCCGCCCAGAAATTGCCCAATGCGGACGGTCGCTTTATCGTTTTCCTTAACCCAATTCAAAAGAGGTGATCCCATAAATGTTATTCAACGGAAGTTTAGGAGAACCGTTTGCGTACATTCTGGCAGTTTCGAACACTGGGCGCATGCCAAATCTTCCAGCTAAAGCCGTCGCATTCTGATTGGGTTCAGGGAGGTCCAAAAAGACAGCTGAATCTTCCGGTACGGATGCCATCAGCCCCAGTAAAAGTACGTCAGCAACCTGCGGTCGTTCGGCATTTAAGGGGCCAACCTTAAAGCCTTCCGCGCATTCACGTATTGTCCCGTAACCAAGCAGTTTCCCACCGTCGTAGAATACCAGAGTTGTCCCGATTTTTGCACTCACCCAGTTTTTGATGAATGTTCGCCTTTCCGCTGGGAAATACTGCTGATCCATTTCCACTAGAGCCTCTATGTCGATTTCTTTAACGGGGACAATGTGCGGGTCGGGTATTTCATGCCGAGCCCTGCCCGCGTACCGAATATTTCTATGGGCTAGGCGAAAACCGGACTTTTTATAGTTTTCCTGTTGCTCAATGACACCATCCAATCCTACACACCGTCCTTTCAAACGAGCAAGGGCGGCCTCCCAAAGGCGAAAGCCGAGGCCCTGCCCTCGAAACGCGGGTTTAACAATGTAGAGACCGATGAAACCAAAGTTAGGAGCATACTTCACTGCGGAGATACTAGCGACGTGCGCACCGCG
>PWZW01000025.1 GCA_003567255.1 Puniceicoccaceae bacterium
GGATGCGGATGTCTCCATTTCGGCGGATCAGGCCGGTGAGGCTCCAGGTGAGCGGTCCGAGGTCGCCAGTTGCATAGCCGGAGTGCGTCCACCCATCGCTCACCGAGTTGTACTCGGTGCGTGCCATGCCCGTGAGTTCACTTTCTGCTTGGCGACGGGGAATGCGCCGGTCCGTTGCGTTGACCACACCGCCGACCGCGTTGCTTCCATAGAGCAGGGTGGCCGGGCCGCGCACCAGTTCAACCTCCTCAACCATGTGTGGCTCCAGAGCCACCGCGTGGTCGAGACTGCCAATAGATGCATCCAGGGTGTCGATCCCATTGCTAAGGATACGAATCCGATCGTTGCTAAACCCTCGAATGATCGGGCGACTGGCCCCGGGGAAATAGTTGGTGCTGGAAATGCCGGGCAGTCCGTCCAGCGTCTCGCCAATCGATGCCTCCAGCCGGGGAGCCAGATCTTCCGCCTCCAGAAAGAGGGTCGGCTGAGCAAAGTCCTCGGCCAAGCTACGAAACGCAAAACCCCTCACTTCAAAAGCCTCCAGCTCCAGAGGCGCTTCCTCGTTTTCAGCCTGTAAGACGTTGAGGACGCCCGTCAGCGCAAGGGTCTGCAACATCACAAGTCTACGAGCTCCTTGTTTCCATTTATTTGCATTAGTCATCATTTAACTACGCTTTGAGTTTATTACGCTACTTGTCAAACATTTTATTTTGAGTAATCAAAACAAGGGGAAAATGTTTTGGTTTTTAAGCAACGGCTTTCGATTTGCGCCGGAGAGTAAAGCGGTCCAGCGTTTGGATTGTGGCTTTCAGATGGAATCGTTGCGGGTGGTTTTGCGCGGGAATATGCTTCCTGCTCTGCCGCAACCTAGTGGCTACGCCGAATTTGGCGGGAAGCTTGGAAGGGGGTGCTGCCATCCCGCTTTCGGAGGGGCCCAGCTTTGGCTTCTGGGCTTTGCTCCCGCCAATGATCACGGTACTTCTCTGTTTTTGGCTGCGCAAACCATTGCTTGCCCTCGGGGGAGGCATCCTTAGCGGATTGACTGTGATCGGCACGCAAGCGCCTGCTGGATTTGCGGAGATTTGGAAGCTTTTCCCTTTGCAGACGTTTTTATTTCTGGGTGCATTTTTGTTCTTTTTCGGCGTTGTTTTCGGTCTCTGGTCGCGCAATGGCGCGGCATTGGCCGTGGCTGAGCAGGTCACGAGGCGGTGTGTGCGGGGACCACGTTCTGCCAAGTTGGTTACCTGGGCTCTGGGAGTTTTGTTTTTTCAGGGTGGAGGATTCAGCGCGCTCATGGTTGGCGCATCCATGCGGCCGGTAGCGGACCGGCAGCGGGTCAGCCATGAAGAGTTGGCCTACATCGTGGACGCGACGGCGTCTCCGATCTCGGTGCTTCTCCCATTCAATGCCTGGCCGTTTTACGTGCAGGGGTTGTTGGCGGGGACCGGTGCAGTGTTTTTGGCGACGGAAGCCCAGCGAATAGGCTTTTTCTTTCAAGCGGTTCCGCTGTTCTTCTTTGCCGCGCTTTCGGTCTGTTTTACCCTCCTTTTGGCCCTGGATAGGCTACCTTTTATGGGAAGGCGCTTTCGTGCCGCAGCGAGGCGCTCGAGGGAGACCGGGGCCTTGGACCGTCCGGGTGCAGCGCCATTGGCAAGCTTTCAAGCTATGCAACCGCAGGTGCCCGATCACTACTGCCCGCAGGCGCGTGAATTTTTCTACCCGATGGTCGGTGCGTGCCTGGTCCTTGGTTTATTAGTGGCACTTGAGGCAATCCATCTGCTCCCTTTCGGACTCCTCCTGAGTGCTGGGCTGGCGGTGTGGATCAGCTATCGCCGAGGGCTTGGCAGGAGGGAGTTGACTTCGGGTATTTCGGGTGGGTTGTGGGCAGTGCTGCCAGTGGGTGGCTTGCTCACTGCAGCCATCTTTTTAGGTGTCCTGAGTCAGGTCATGGGAGCGGGGACCTGGGTTGCTGAAATTGCGGGGCCCCACCTCGCTTATTGGGCGCTGCCCATTTTTTGTTTTGTGCTCACCTTTCTGATCGCCTTCGGGACGGGGACGAGCTGGGGCACGTTTGCGGTGACGCTTCCGCTTCTAATACCGCTGGGCTTGGAGGTGAGTGCACTGAATGCGCTGAATGCGGAGTTGCTCTTTTGTCTGGTCATTTTCGCGGCGGCCATCAATGGCAGCATCTTTGGAGACCAATGCTCTCCGATTTCCGATACCTCCATTCTGAGCAGTATGGCCACCGGTTGTGATTTGATGGACCATGTGAAGACGCAGATGGTGCCGTCTGCCTGCGCCGCAGTCTTCGCCGTTTTGGGCTGGACACTCTTGGTGTTGTTAATGATCAAGCCGCTAGGGATTTAGCCAGCGTCTTTGCAAAGGCTGGCTCTGAAATCCGTTTCCGCCTCCAGCCAACGGAGGAGATCATTTTTCAAGCTCCCTACAGTAAGGTCCAACTGTGCATCCATTTCCGGAGGAATCTCACCAAATAGAAGCGGTTTGAGGATCTGTTTATGGGCGAGAGACAACTTGCTAAACCAACTTTCTCGGACTGCGTAGCCCTCATCCCGCGCCATCAGGTAGAGCGCTTTGAGGAGCACCAGTGAGGTTGGAGCGCCTGCTTCCAAGAGGTCAAAAGCACGTACCGAAAGGTCGTAGAAAGGCTCCGCTACCTGCATTTGATGGGTATTGGCAAGGAGTAGACGACCGAATTCAGCAGCCCCCTGAAGTCGTGCATATTGAGCGCCAATGGCTGATCTTCTTTTTAATAAACGGTAGGTTTTGACGAAGTAGAGGCCTCCGCCATCGGCACCTTCAAGGGTCAATTCAGCGCTATCGAAAAGGTCAGGGAAGTCGCTGCCCCGCTTGGTGCTGGATTGGCGCATTAGGCAGATCACGGCACCCAGTTCCGGGCTAAGGCAGTGGAGTTTCAGAAAGTGCTCACCGGAAACTTCCTTTTTCAGGAGCAAGCCCTCCGTTCGCCGGGCTTGTTTCTTCATTCCCGGCCCTCGGAGGTTTTTGGTGTTTGCGCCACCGCACTGGCCGGATTGCTCACTTCAACCGCCTCACTGCCTGACCATGGAGGCACCACAGCGCCACCTGAGATAATCAGCTTCATCCCCTCCGATATGGTCATATCCATTTGAACCACGTCTGCCGTCGGTAGCATCAAAAGAAAGCCGCTCGTCGGGTTGGGGGGGGTGGGTACGAAGACATTAACCACCTCATTTCCGGTTTTCTCCTGCACCTCTCCCTTGGCTTTATTGGTAAGAAAACCCAGGGCATAGCTCCCTTTACGTGGGTATTCGATCAACACCACTTCCTGAAAGACTGCTTTTTTTTGCTCGCTGAAAGTATCGACAATTTGGCGGACCGTCCGGTAGACCACGTTGATCAAGGGGACACGGTCGAGCAACCGTTCGAAGCGGGTAAGGAAAAACCGCGCAATGACAAAGCGGGAGCAAAACCCAAGGACCGTGATCATAAGGAAAACAATCAGCGTCGCCACGATGCGTAGGATGACCTCTACAAAAAGATTGTTTCGAATTTCATAGTCCAAAAACCCGAAGAACAATTCACTCGCCGGAGCACCCACCTTCGCGAGTAGGAAATTGATGATGAATATAGTGACCCCGAGCGGTAAAATCACAAACAAACCGGTGATGAAGGAATTCCGAATCAGGACTAACATACTCCCCGGATGATCCCGGTTTTTACAGTGCATGCAAGAACGGGTAATGGAAAATCTCCCCGCTTTAGCTCCGTATGGCTTGCAGATCGTATGCTGCACGTGTCCACCGGCCCGCTTTGGCTTAGAAGTGGACAAGTTGAGTCTTTTGCTAAAGAAAAGAGGAATGAAGTTGTCTTTGAAACTGGAGTACGCCTGCCGTGCGCTCGCTCAGCTGGCGCGTATTCATGAGCAGGGAAGCCTCGCGCATGTGGAGCTTTTGGCCGACCATGAACAGATCCCGGCAAATTACCTCGTACAGATTCTAAACGAGCTTCGTAATGCCAACATCGTGATCAGCCGTCGGGGCAAATCGGGAGGCTATGCCTTGGCTCGTGGCCCCGAGCAAATCAGCTTGGCTGAAATTGTCCGTGCCGTGGATCCGGATTTACTGGAGCCCAAATTACGTCCGGAGGGGCAATCCGGCCCCAGGGTCAGCCAGGTCTGGAGCGATATTTCTGACCAGCTGGTAAAGACCATTGGGGGCTTTACGCTGTGGGATCTCGTTGATGAGAAACGCGGCGAGATGTACTATATCTAAGTGGCCTTGATCAGCCCCTGGCCTTGGTAACGAGGGCTTGAAAAAGCCTCTGTTGGCGCGGTATGCTTGGCAGATACTCCGGGTGCCATTGCACACCGACAAGGAAAGGGTAGGACGGATCCTCAATCGCTTGGACGACGCCGGCGCGATCCCTCGCCGAAATCTGGAGGGATTTACCGAGGCGGTGGATGGCCTGGTCGTGCAGGCAGTTGACTTGGCAACGCTCCTTTTCCAAAATTTTATAGAGGAGGGAGTTCGGGTTCACCTCGACAAGGTGTTTTGCATAAACGGAAGCCACTTTCCCAATTTCAGTGTAAAAACCATCAATGTCTTGGTGGAGGGTACCGCCCCGCTCGATATTTATGAACTGTGCGCCGCGGCAAATCCCGAGGATCGGGCACTGGCGTTCAATGGCATCTTCCAAGAGACGCCGCTCGCAACGGTCGCGGTCCAGGTCAACTCCGCTCGCGCGAAGCGAAAAAAGCCTGCGGAAAAGAAAAAGTAGCGGAGCCAATAGCCAAGAGGTGAGCAACCCCCGCTCCCGTTTTTTGGGTGGGTCAACCGGTGGGGCTTCTGTTGGATCCAAGAGCTCCCGGTAGGAGTCCGGATCCACGTCCGCGCCTCCACCAATGATCAGTCCGTCAAAGGGGGGCAGCGAAGTGTGCTCTCTGAGCTTTTTAGGCTGCAAACGAATCGGTTTTCCACCCGCGCGACGGATGGCTACGGAGGTAAAAAACCAGGCGGGGAATCCCCCGCGATCAGGGCCAGTCACCGCAATTCGGGGCCGGGCATTGGCTTGGGCGGATTTCATGTAAACAGTCGGCGCAAGCGGGCACGGAATGGATGCTCCAGTTCCCAGAGGTGGAGGCGGGACCGCTTGCTGAGTTTTTCAGGATCGTTGCTGAGCCTTTCCACTAGGCGGACCCAGTGGTTCCACTCTGCCGTGATGCTCCATGAGCTTTCGTTGATTTGGCAGTTTGGTAGGCGGTAGTGTAGGGTTGGACGGGCGCTGATTTTCTCTTTGGGGAGGCGTTGCTTGATTTGCTCCGGCGCGAGGTGGGCGAAAACCGGAAGCATGTCCAAGGGTCGGTTGCGGGTGGCGTTCAGGTCCAGGTAGTCGTCGATCAGTTGGCTCAGGTCAGGCGCGTAATCAGGGGAGAGCACTTCCCGGATGTAGTCCTTTGGGAAAGGGTCAATAAAGGGCAGAATTTTTCGGGAGGCATCGACTTTGTGGGCCTCGGCGAGGCGATCGGCCTGAACGATAAAGGCACGGATATAGCTCAGAAGACAGGCCGCATTGAGGGAGGGAAGTTCAGGATTAAAGTGGGTACCAAAGGCATTGAAGATCGACATGCCCGTCCC
>PWZW01000094.1 GCA_003567255.1 Puniceicoccaceae bacterium
GGTATTTGTGTATAAATGCCAAGATTGGCCACCAAAACCGACCGAACGCTCGCAAGCGCATCGCGGGAACAAATGGCGCGATGCCTCAGCCAGTGTCCCTAGCCCTGAGAACTCCTGACGCCGGTGAAGGCCGAATGGCTGGGGGGTTATTCCAACCCAGGGCCAGTCCGCCTTGGCCGGGCATCAAAGATCCCCTTTTTTAGCAATACGGACAGTAGCAATACGGACAGCGAAAGTGAATCAACCCGCACCGTATTTTTAGTGTAAAGCATTCTTTAATAGACCTATCAGTAGTTTCAGGGATTTCCTCTAGTGTCATTTTCCCTTGACGCACATGAGTCGGCAGTCTTCCGTTACAATTGGACGTTGTCGTTGCCAACAACTTCTTCTCTCGACACTCACCCGCTACCCCCAATCTCTGACCGCATGTCGACGACGGGTTAACGAGATCGCCCCCAAACGGGACATAAACATGACTACTCTACAAAAATCCGACTGGCTCAGCATTGTTCAACCCGGTCGCTTCAGGCTCTCGACTCCCTTGGCTGTAGTGCTCTTCGTGCTGGCATTGGCCTTTCCGCAGGCAGGCTTTGCGCAGTGGGCCACAGCAACGGGTGGCAATGAGACGATTGACTATGTTGACGCGGAAGGCATTCCCTGGCGGGCGCATATTTTTACGAATACCGGTAGTCAGCCCCTAGAGATCACGTTTCCCGGAACGGTAGAGTATCTGATCGTAGGTGGAGGTGGCGGCGGCGGCGGAGCGGCCCGTAATAACAACAGGCGCGGCGGCGGTGGGGGTGCCGGAGGACTTTTGACGGGCAGTCTTGCTGTGAGTGCTGGAACACACACGATACATGTCGGCCAGGGAGGATCTGCGGGGCCCGGATTAGACACTGGTGGCAACCGGGGCGGTGACGGCGGTAACTCCGTTGCTTTTGGGTTGACTGCGCGCGGCGGTGGCGGCGGTGGGGGCAGCTCTACAGCTGAGCGCCCTGGCAGAAATGGAGGCTCAGGTGGTGGTTCCGCCGGGGGAAATACAGATTTGGCAACAGGTGAAGCAGGCCCACCCCGGCAGGGTCATAATGGCGGCTCAGGCGGCGCTCGCCCTGATATCCAGGCTGCCGGTGGCGGGGGTGGTGCCGGCAGCGCGGCGGGGATGCGCCCGTCGCCGGGGGAAGGGTTGTCTCTTTCTTTTCCCGGACCAACCCCGGTGATCTACGCAACCGGTGGTCAAGGCGGCGCGCTTTCTCAAACGCAACATGGCCAAAACGGACTAGCCAATACCGGGAACGGTGGCGGCGGTGGTGCCAGCGCCAGTACTAGCTCCGGTGCGCAGAGAAATGGCGGCTCGGGGGGCAGCGGCATCGTGATTGTGCGATACCAAGCAGGCCCAATCATTCAGGTCTCCGATCCGGATGCTATGCAAATCAATGATGGAGCTGAGGTCATGCTGGTGGCTGCAGCGAGTGATGTGATTTCGAAAACCTTTGCTGTCGCGAACTCGGGTAGTTCATCAAATAGCCTGCTGCTTACAAACTCGCCGGATGCGGTGGTGTTTCAAGAAAATGGAAGCACCTCTTTCGGCGGCTTTTCGATCTCGGAAAACACTACCGAAACAGAACTGGCACCGGGCCAGAGCACGCCGTTCACTTTGCAGTTTTCAGCGGTGGAGACCGGAGAATATTCGGCGACGATCACGATTCAAAGCAATGATCCTCTCCGCAGCGTATTCACCATCGATTTAACCGTCGTGGTTATACCCGGATTCACCTCCCCAGCCCTCGGCACGCAAAGCGGTGCGGTCTCTACAGACCCCACAACCGCAACTCTGAATGGTATTTTAACCGCCGGCGGTGCGGCCGATTCCGTCTATTTCGTCTGGGGAACGGAACCCGGTTCAGCGAATAGCATCGCGGGCTGGCAACATGTCATCCCGGCTGGATCCAGGTTGCAGGGCGTTCCGTTTGAGGCAAACCTTTCCGGACTCTCTTTCGGGCAACAGTACCACTACATGGTTGTTGCCCAAAACCCTCAAGGGACTGCGGCTTCTGCGATCGTTCCCTTTGTCACTCAGGCGCCGGAATCGATTTCACTCTCTCTGACCGAGGTCAGTCCTGTCCGGGACACCTCGGCGGTCCTGCAGGGCAGCCTGAACGCTCCGGGCTCGGTTTTCACGGTCACCGCCTATTGGAGCGAAACGGACCATGCCAATGAGGCGGCTTGGCTGGCCGCTGCGGCGGCGGGCACAGCACAGGCGAGTGAAGTGGGCACTTTCAACGATGTGCTGGGTGAGTCCTTCAGTCATGAGATCACCAATCTGACTCAGGGCACGCACTATTACACAACTCTAATCGCCACGAACGCGGTAACGACCCTTATCGAGACCCCAAATGTGTCGTTTGAAACATTCTTAACCGCACCGGGTATCGCAGTTCTCGATGGCAGTCGGCCCGTCGCGCTTGGCGACAATGTCTTCCTCGGGGCCATCGCTCCAGGCGAAACGATTCATAAAGCCTTCACCTTGACCAATTTCGAGGTGACCGGCTTTGCCGATTTGCTGCTGAGTGGCTCGCCTGTGGTCGTGTTCGATGAGACGGGCACCGATAGCTATAACGGCTTTAAGATCAGTTCCAACATCTTCGGCGGAGACACAACCCTTTCGCCGGGAGAGAGTGCATCCTTCACTGTTTCATTCGGCCCCTCGTCGATGGGTAGGTTTACGGGCACCGTGCGGATTGCGAATAATGACCCGACACAGAATCCATTTTTGTATGAAATCGAGGTGCTGTGCGGAAACCGCGTCGGGGAAATATCGAATCCGTATGCGGCAGTAGACTGGGACACCTTTGAGGTGCATATGGGGAATTTCCACAACCATACAGTCCGTAGTGACAGCCATGATCATACAATTGAAGGATTAATTCTGGACTACCACAGCCGAGGATACACTGCCCTAGCCATCACCGACCATAACAACCCGCGCTTTCCGGCTAGCAGTCAAATCTCGCACCCCTGGCAGCAGTTTACCTATCCCCCTATCATCCCCGAGGAGATGGATCCTCCCATGGTTGATATCCCGGGAAGTGAACTCTCTGAAGGCGACCACATCGTGAGTTTGTTCAGCACCTATAACAGTCGGATCAGCGATGTCGGCTCCAGGCTGGCCGGCATTGGTAACGCCGGCGGCATCGGGTATTTTGCCCATCCGGGCCGCTACTCGCGCTCGGCCCAATTCTATGCGAACCACTATGCGGCAAATCCCCATATTTTCGGGCAGGCTATTTACAACCAAGGAGACCGCTACCAGGGCGACCGCGCAAAGTGGGACCAAGTGCTTAGCATCACCATGCCCGAACGCCCAGTCTGGGGAATCTCGGAAGATGACACCCATCGGTTTACACACGTGGGAATGAATCGCAACTATCTGTTAATGCCTTACCTCTCGCACGACAACGTCCGAGAAGCCTTGCTGTCGGGAGCATTTTTTGCCACCCATTCCGGACCGAACGATTCTCCGCCGCAACTCACCGGCGTGGACATAGACGATGTGACCGGCACCATCACTTTGTCGGCAGATTTCTACCATAGCGTTCGCTGGATTTCCATGGGAGAAGAGATCGCGCAAGGTCTGGTCCTGGATATCGTAAACACGCCCGGTGTGGAGCGCTATGTGCGGGCGGAACTCCAAGGGCCGGAAGGCACCACGTTTACCAATCCATTTGGGATCACACCGTTTTTCCACGTTGTATCCTTGAGCCCGCCCAACCAGGCGACCGAGGTTGTCTTGTCGGAACCGCTGGTCGTGTCGTTTAACGAGGACATCAAGAAAGGCACGGGGGCAATTGTCCTCCGGGAATCCGGTGGAAATGTGGTTGAAACCATCGATGTGGACAGCGAGGCGGTTGTCATTGAAGGAGCGACCGTCACGGTCGGCCTTTCAGCCCCGCTGGGGGGCATTCAGACCTACTATGTGGAGATCGAGGCGGGGGCCTTTCTCAATCTCGATGACGAGCCCTACCCGGGGATTTTTGGCGATCAAGCTTGGCGCTTTACGACCACCGTGCCGGACAATACACCGCCGAGTCCCGACCCCATGGCCTTTGCCATGGGCCCCTACGCCTCCGGCCCGGACACGATCTCTATGATCGCTGTCACCGCCACCGACGACTCTCCGCCGATCGAATACCTGTTTGAAAACATCACCCTGAACCGGGACTCCGGTTGGATCCTCGAAACCGAATGGTCCGATTCCGGCTTGGCGTTTGATGCAAACTACACCTATCGGGTCAAGGCCCGGGACGGGGTCGGCAATGAAACCGAATGGTCGGCCCTACAGACGACCCAAATTCAGGAGGCATTGTATGCGGTTCCTTTTACTGAAACTTTCCAAACCCTCACATTAGGCCCCTTGCACGGTCAGCGCGGCTGGCTTGCCGAGGGCGCGATTGTGCAGTCGGATACCACCATCGGCGGGAGCAGCCGTGCCGGAACGATCTCTGAGACGGACGGCTACCTGCGCCGGGTCTTCGTCGATGGTCGCACACTCGTCTGGACCGACTTTTTCATTCAACCTGTCTTTAGTCAGGCGGAACCCGATTTACCACCGGAGGGCGTGACGGCAACACTTTACTTCAATGGAAACGGAAATCCCGTTGTGTTTAACGGGGAAAACCCGGATGCCATTGAAACGGTTCAGTATCCCAAAAACGAATGGATCCGTGTGACCGTCCGTTCGGATTATATCAGTAAGAGTTGGGACCTCTACATTAACAACGTTCTCGTGGCCGAAGACTTGGCATTTTATGACCAAAACGTCGCGACCTACGGCGGCTTCAGAGTCCTTGGCGGCGATGAGGAAGACAGCGGCACACATTTTGACAATATTCGTGTGGTCTTGCAATCGCCTTTGGGTGATGAACCCGACGGACCCTATGCGGCTTGGTTGGAGCTTTATTTCGGACCTGGGCTGGTCGATGACACGCAATTGGCCGCCAATGGCGTGATGACCATCCGCGAAGCCTATATCGCCGGACTCGATCCGACCAATCCTCGCAACGTATTTGCCGTCTCCGGTCTGGACACCACATCTGGCGGAATGCAGATCAACTGGGAGCCAGTGGAAGGTCGTGATTATAGGATCTACTTCAGCGAAACCTTGGACCAAGGTCGCGACGGCTTCGTATTGGCCAGTGGCCCATCGCCTATCCTGTATCCGAACAACGAGTTCATCCACGACCATCCGCTGGGCGAAAAAGGATTCTACATCATCGAGGTCCAACTGGCCGAGTAGCGAAAGCCGCCGACCAAAGCCTCCGCTCAACAGAGTCGAGAGCACTCTCCTCCTGCCCCGGCAATCGCCGGGGATAGGAGGGGAGTTTGAGAAGATAGCTCCTTCCGGTATTTGTGTATAAATGCCAAGATTGGCCACCAAAACCGACCGAACGCTCGCAAGCGCATCGCGGGAACAAATGGCGCGATGCCTCAGCCAGTGTCCCTAGCCCTGAGAACTCCTGA
>PWZW01000208.1 GCA_003567255.1 Puniceicoccaceae bacterium
AATTGACCAACCACACCCCAGAATACCGGATGCGCTCTGGGAATTGCCGAGTGTTATTCGAGATTTAAGGCAAAAGCCTAGTAGTCTACCGTGGCTTACATCGAAAGGAAGCATACTCATGAGCATTCATCCACAAGTCATTGAAAAAGATGGGAAAAAGTAATTTGTCATCCTCCCCTGCGAGGAGTTTTTGGCCATCAAGGAGAAGGCCGGCCTGCTTGACGCCGATCCGCTGAGCGGGCATTTGTTCGTGCTGCAAGCGCTGCCGAGACCGGATCAAGATTCTCAGCTTCGGCGGCAGCGGCCTGTGGGTCTGCGCCAAGCGCTTGGAAAAAGGCACTCTCCACTGGCCCGACGAGCGGGCACCCATAAGGCGTCACATCCGAATTCTTGACAAATTTTGGAACGGGCTGGTTGCGTTCGTTTTATGGGGAGGCTTTTGGAATGTTCCACCTTCCGAAGGTAGATCGCGCGGCTGCGCGGCAAGTGGCTGTTACTGTGGACATGCTGGTAGAATTGCCGATATTTTTAATCAATTGGTTTTTTCATCCAGGCAGGTTTGCACAGGTCAACCTCGCCCCGAACCTTACCTTTACCACCATCCAAGACCACACTATTTCAATAACCGCCGCACAGCGGCTTTGTTCAACTAGACGCAGCGATCAACCCATTTTACCCGCCCGGCTTTTCGGGGATATTCAGGAAAATTGAAACCCGCAGGCTGGGTGATCACGCTTTACAATTCGAGAGAAGGAAAAGAGAATGGAGGAGTCGTAGCGATTGCGATTCAATTTGAGGGAAGGTGTGAAAAGAATCCATCACCCTGAAAGGAAGTCCCCGTGGACGCCTTTGCCGGGATGGCTTTTAAAATGAAATCCAGACATTCCCAGCGCTCCCTCGGATTCCACCGTTGAGAACTGCACGACCCAAAAGGCCTTCGGCCCTATCCAGACGAGTTCGATGAAGAAATGAAGATACCCGCAATTACAGGAATTATCAGGCGACGGATCTTGCTTAACTACCGAATTGCACCTGAGGTGGTTAAGCAGGTTCTCCCTGCACCTTTTCGCCCAAAATTAGTTGCTGGATATGCGATTGCGGGAATTTGCCTCATCCGTTTGGAGGCGATCCGCCCGAAAGGGATGCCGGGAGTGTTCGGATTATCGAGCGAGAATTCTGCACATCGTATTGCTGTCACATGGGAGGATGATTCTGGTCCTCGTGAAGGGGTATTTGTCCCGCGGCGTGACACGGATTCACGTTTGAATTCTTTAGCGGGCGGACGAATATTTCCTGGCGTACATCATCACTCAAGATTCACGGTAAGCGACCAGGACGGTCGGATTTCTCTCCGAGTAGATGCCAATGACCACGCATCTCCAATAGTGGACCTTGAGGTCAATGAAACTGATGGATTTCCACAGGGATCTATTTTCAAGACGCTTCAAGAGTCTTCCAAGTTTTTCGAGGGTGGCTGTGTGGGATATTCCTCTCGCCCTGATTCCTGCACCCTAGACGGTCTCTTGCTTGAAGTTGCGGATTGGCGAGTGTCGTCTGTAAGTGTCGGTTACGTTAATTCGGCCTACTTTGATGACCGGTCACTTTTTCCTAAAGACAGGATTAAGTTCGATCATGCATTGCTCATGCGCGACATTCGCCACGAATGGCACTCTGAACCCACGATGAACTCCGCACAATCGGATCGGTTCTTCTGCAATCCCCGTGGGATCGTTTAAAGCATATGCTGTTCTATTTGACCCAGACCTTTTACCCGACGGCGCCGCCGTCTTTGGACTGCGGCAGCCTTGCTGCCGCCTTCTGTGTAGGCAGCCCTGCTGCCAAGCGCTTGTCGCTGTCCAGGCTTCCTTTGGCATGAAAAAATCGTTCAGGCTTACAATCTTTAGCGGACGTGTCGCAGGAGGGATGGATACATGGAGCTCAACTGCTGGCCTGGGCGTCGCAGATTGAAGCAGGCCTTCAGCCTGCAACGGTTTGGATAGGGCCAGGTACCCAGGGCGTTGCCCTAGGCTAGGTTGAGCGACGCCGTTGGCGTCATGAGCGTTTAGGGCCAATGGCCTTATGCACCGTAGCCCAGCGCAAGGCGCTGGGTCGGATGGCGAAAAGAAAGTCCGTAGGCTGAAAGCCTGCCTCAAAACTTTGGTGGCGCACCCTCTGCCTTAAACGTCTCTACAAATCACACGATAATTGCTGAAGATTCAAAGTTTCTTTGGGTAGGGCTAAACCCCATACTAATTTATCTTAATTCACGCCATGCTAAGGAGGATATGAAAAATCGCTCGCTCACCTCCTCTTGTTCTATAACCGTCAATACCTCGGCGGCTTGCCTCATCGGCTCAGTTGCTCAGGGTCAAGTCATCCTCGATACCAATGTTATTAAAGTTATTGGCGGCATAGACCAGAGCGATGGGTCAGGTGGACTAAGGTATAACGCCTGCGGCGGGGTAGAGGCGCTACCCGAGCCAGCAAGGTACGCTGGCCTTTTCGGGGTGGACCTAATGACCTCGCCAAGCTTACGTCATGAGCAAAAGTAAAGCTGCTATGGATTGTTGCGTTGCCCGTCGCCAGTTTGGTTTGTCTCGCATCATTAAAAAACGGCTCTCAGCAGATGCTGACGAGTGGTTTCAAAAAGAGCAAAAACGCTTAAAAAGGAGGGTCATGTATGCCTAACCTCGCCAAGCAAAGACATTTGATTGAAGGGCTTGAGCGAACCGTGCAGGCGGAGCGTCCGGCCCTGCTCAACGCCGCCAAGGCGATTGATTTCCCTACTAAAAAGGTCATGGTCACTGTGGGGACCGTCTTGATCGCGACTGACCTTGCACCAGGAGTAAAGGCAGCCGCTCAACTTTTTATCAAGAGGAAGCATTCGGGCGCTAAGTGTAAAGCATGCATGGATCTGGGTCTCCAGGCTCCAGTGATGCTATCGACTTTACAGAAACTGTTCGGCTCAAGGTAAAGGACCGACCTCCACCACGGTGAGCACACCGGGCGCCCCATGAAGGAACCTTGGCTTGCTCGGATATTGCTCTCTATGGCCTCAGTCTCAGCGGTAGAGGCCACAAGCCATTTGTGCAAACCTATCCGCCCCGGTGGTCGGGGGTGTCCTGCGTGCGGTGGGGTTCCTGATGGAACGGCAGCAGGAAAAACGGACGGCAAGGTTATGGAATCATAACCCTGCCGCCCACTTGTCCGGCCCGTAGA
The DNA here is from genome assembly GCA_003567255.1 of Puniceicoccaceae bacterium. Taxonomy (GTDB): domain Bacteria; phylum Verrucomicrobiota; class Verrucomicrobiia; order Opitutales; family Coraliomargaritaceae; genus T3Sed10-183. The sequence continues at coordinate 3,220 of PWZW01000208.1, forward strand.
GACGTGGCAAAAGACAGATTCAGGACAGATCCACGGAACGTCTAAGCTTCAGTAGATGCGGCCGTCGCGTTTTCGCTTAATCCGCTGCTCTTTGGATACTCTCTCCGGCTGCTTCGACATCTTCGCCAACACCATCCACGGTGTTGCACGCAGAAAGTACGACAAGAGCCCCTACACAGGCGAGTAAACTAAGTAGTTTCTTCATATGACTATGGGTTATGGTTTAATCTTCGGTGATTACCCCGTTGTTTTATTTGAACGCTTCCCCATAATAACGGAAATAACGAGAAGAACAAGAAAAACAAAGAAGAGGATTTTGGCGATGCCTGTGGCAGCGCCGGCGATTCCACCGAAGCCGAGAACGGCCGCGATAATAGCAATGACGAGAAATGTGATAGTCCAGCCACTAGCGTCCAGTTAAAAGCCCCTGAGTGTCAATTGGTTAGAAATCAAAAGATGGTCTTCCGTAGTAGAGAAATCTGTAAGTAGTTCATCGGAAGGAACTTTCTGAAACACGTTGACGCTCAAAATTTGCAATATTCGACTCAGACTTTGATTGGTTCCATGAATTTTATTGAGACAGGCCACCAAAAGGTAAACGCAGAGGGCGATCCAAATCTGGGTGCGCACGGCGTTTTCGGTCGTGCCAAAGAACGCTTTGATGCGCAGGTTCTGTTTGCTCCACTTGAAAAAGAGCTCAATCTGCCAGCGGCTTTTGTAGATCGCTGCAATGGTAAGAGCAGGGAGATCAAAATGGTTTGTAAGAAAGACCAACCTTTTCCCGGAATTAGTATCGACATAGCTGATACGCCGCAACCGACGGGGATAGTCCCGCTTCCCTTTTTGGGTTTGAAGGCGTATGGTTTGGTCGCACCGCAAGCCAGTCGTTTTATCGACAGGCCGCGATTCGAGTGTGAAGCTTAATCGCCGCCTTTGTGGATCGGAAATGCGCCCAGGGAAAGACAGACAGGCACAGGTCGATGGTGGAAGCATCAACGGCATAAACCATCTCGTCGAGATCGAGTCCGTTGGAGTCACCGGAATACAACCGTCTCGCCTTGCGGATAAGAATTTGAGCGAGTGCTTCGTAAACACGCCAATCCCGATGCTCGTTCGCGTAAGCGAGGTTTGTTCGAGTTATGTTGCCACGAATGCCCATTGCGTAGCGGTGGGAGCAACCCCGCAGGCAGGCTTCGATGTCCCGCAAACTCTCCCTAAAGGTGATCTGCGCAAAGGCCATTGCCAGAAATTGATCACGGGCGGTCATAGCTTTGCTAGATCTCGGCATCGGCTGCAGAGACATGCAGCGATTGAACTGCTCTCGGTGGATCAAATCGGTAACTTGTGTGAAGATGAGGCGTCCGGTGTTCATCCCTCATTGAGAATGAACCTTCGGCCCGACGACCAGCCCGTTCAAATGCGTCACACGCGTTTTTCTTCATTAGCTTCTAGAAATGAACAACCTACAAAACTCAAATAACTCCTTAACTGGACACTAGTGATACGCTTTATTTGAAAAAGTCACACCACACATTATGAATACAAATCAAATCATCTCGATCGGCCTCCTGACCGGAGGCATTGCCCTTTTAATCTTCGGAATCAACGCTGCTGGTTCCATCAGCTCGGAGGTGTCCGAAGTTTTCACAGACACGCCGACCGACAAGTCAATGTGGATGATTGTCGGTGGCATCATCCTCGCAGTGATGGGGGCATTTGGAACACTGCATTTTCGAGGCTCTCGTGCCTAGCACTTCATCCCGATCAGTAGTCAAGCGCAGGTTTGATCCGCACCAGAAGGAAGGCTATTTCCGATAAGCCAGTCTGCAAAAAAGTGATTTTTTGTACCGTGCGCACCAAAGGTGGCTACGTCCTCGCCGGGATTCGGCAGGTCCTGCTCCGCGCGGGTATGGTGGCCGGCATGGGGACCATAGGCTTTATCCGGTCCTGAGCCGCTGGGGCGGACGCGGTCCTGGCGCACTGACCGCCCTGCAGGGTACGCCACACAGCCATTGGTAACCGATAGTACAAAGCTATCGGTTACACTGAACTGGCTCAATACCATGGAACGCAAGCGATGTGATGACTGAGAAAGCATAGCTTGCTCGTCAGCTGATTGTCGGGCACCTTTTTCCTCACCTTTTCGGGAGCTCTTCAGCGCCATCTGCGCGCTCCCGCGCTTTCTGTAAACTTAGCGCAGACCGTACGCTATCGGAGCTGTGTTCTGATTTTGGTATGGGTTGCAAGATCATGAGCACCTGACAGTGCCTCACCTTACACATC
>PWZW01000210.1 GCA_003567255.1 Puniceicoccaceae bacterium
GTTCACCCGGGCGGAGGCAAAACGAGACGGCGTCGAGGACTTTGCGGGTTCCGTAGTGTTTGGAGACCTCCGAGGCCTGAAGCAGGTACTTAGCGGCGGTTGCAGACTTTGGGTCGTTCGGCATCTAAACATAGGTGATGGGGAAGGGCGTGAGGCGCAAGGGCGGTGGGACGCTTTCTTGGTCTCAATTTTGCAAAAAAACGAATCCTTAATTGCTTGATGGGCATGAATGATCGCACCGGAAAAATCCAAGCGCATCCCAGTGTCGGCAACCAAAGCGTTGCGGTGAGTTACGAGACCAAAACAGGACGAAAATCCTTCCATTTGAATCTGAACGCCGATGCATCTCGCGAAGGCCCGCCGCAGGCGATTGAGTCTTTCGCGATGACACCCGAAAGCTACGCCGAACTTATGCAGCGGGTGGACGTGCATCTGCGCTCCATGCAGCCCTGAAGGAAAGGTTCACATTGCCGCTGGCGGACCTTTCCCCATCGCCGGGAGGCTTTCCCAAATGCTTGCAAATCAGCGTTTGTTTTTGATTGCCTAATGCTGACCGAGGGGCATGATCTACCGTTTTTCACCACAAACCGGAGACTTTTACTTTGAGAGACGATTACCTAAGACAAGCCCAAGACATCATCACTGATCCAGATATTTTGGTAAATGTGGTTTCACGCCGTGCCAAACAACTCAAGAGCGGGTACAAGCCCTTGATTGAGTCGCTTGAGCGCCTCTCCGCTGAGGATATGGCGCTGCGCGAAGTGATTGAAGGGAAAATATCCTACGAATTGTTCGAGGAGACACCCGAACCGGCGAAGTAAGGGCTCATCGGGCCTTCTTCGATTATCCGATGGGGTCATCCCATCCCGCCACCCTAATGTGCGCGAAAGCAAAAAAGAATAGTCAGCGATTTACCGAAGTACGCAACGCCAAAGCGGCTCGAAATTTTTTTATCGGAGAGTCCTTTGAGACTGGAATTGTACTCCAAGGCACCGAAGTGAAGTCTGTGCGTCTGGGCAACGCGCAAATCAATGATGCCTTTGCGCGTTTGGAAAAGTCTCAGGTTTTCCTCTGCAATGCCCACATTGGGGAATACGCCTTCGGAAATTTCCAAAACCACGAACCACTCAGAAAAAGAAAATTGCTCCTCCACCGTAAGGAGATCAACAAGCTGCGCGGTGCGATTGAAGCCGGCGGCAAAACCCTCGTCCCTATCCGAATGTATCTCAAGCACGGCCTCGTGAAGGTTGAACTGGCTTTGTGCACGGGTAAAAAACTTTTCGATAAGCGCGAAACTTTAAAGCGTAAGGTGGAGATGCGAGAGGCCGAACGAGCCATCAGTGCTCGTCGCCGCTAGCGAGCAATGGATCCCTCACGTAGGGCTCCCCATAACCGGTAAAGACACAGCAACTACTTTCATGGAACAGACATCTGTCATCGCCCAAATCCCTGCCAGCACCTCTAATTGCGGCCCAGGTTTCGACACTTTGGGCGTGGCCTTAAGTCTCTATAATTTCTTCCAGGTGGACCTTCGCGAGGACGCGGAAATCGAGGCGGCCAGCGGAGCGGATACGGTGCTCCAGAATATGGTGCAAGAAGCGGCGCTTGCTTTTTATGCGCGCAGTGAGCTTCCCGTGCGTGGGTTTACCTACGCTTTATGGGGAGAAATTCCGGCGGCCCGCGGCTTGGGTTCCAGCGCCTCCATCCGGGCAGGTGTTGTGGCATCGCTGAATCGCTTGTTCGACAATCCGCTGTCCACTGCGGATTTGATTGCGCTGGTCAGTAGCCTTGATCATGCGCCGGATAACACCTGCGCCGCCTTTGCCGGCGGGTTCTGTGTGGCGCGGACGGATCCGGAGACCGGAGCGTATCGGGAACATCTGCGTTTTGTCCTCCCCGAGTCACTCGTTTTTGTCGCGGTCTCTCCGGCATTGGAGGTTCGTACGAGCGACAGTCGTGGGCTCTTGCCGCAAAGCCTTCCCTTTGACGACGTGGTGCAAAGCTTAAACAGTCTGGCGTTTTTAGTGGCAGCCTTTGCCTCGGGGGATTTTTCAAGGCTCAATGGCGCGGTTACCGATCGGATCCATCAGCCCTACCGAGAAGCGCTCAATCCTTTCGCGCATGAGGCTATCGCTGCGGGCGCGGAGGCAGGCGGGTATACCGGATGGCTGAGTGGGAGTGGTTCGACCGTTATTTGCATCGCCCCGGTGCGTCGGGCTCTCCGGGTCGGCGATGCCATGGGCGAGGTGTTCGCACAAAACCAGATCCAGCACCGGATTCACCGATTAGCCGCTGACAACCGAGGCTTGGTTGTCGATTACGCCGAAGCTTCCAAAGCCCTTCGGAAATAGGGCTGCGTCGGTTTACTTGTATGTGGAAACCCGGGTTGCTATCCTCTGAGATTCATTTAAACTTAAGGATGATTTGGTAGGGTGTACCCCTTCAAACTTTGCTTTACTTGAACGGGGGCCTTCCTCGTATTCAAGTCACTTTTGCCCGGTCCAAAAATGTATCTACGAATTTTTCACCAAAGTGCTTACACCTACGCACACCCGGTCTGCAGTAGTCAAAACGAGTTGAGGCTCATTCCTGTTTCGGATGCCTTCCAGGTCTGCCACGCCTACCGTTTGGAGGTGACGCCTGAGCCCTTGCGCGTCCTGAAGTCTCTTGATTTTTTCACTAATCAGGTGGAGCACTTCAACGTCGATCCGAGCCATGATAAGCTCACCATCACAGCTTATTCAGAGGTAGAGACCTTTGCCGATTTACGTAACTTCGACGCTGAAATCCCGCGCGCAAAGTACGACCAAGGAGAGGCCGCCGATCTCCATTATGATTTCCTGCATGAGAGTCACCGCGTCCGGTGGACGCCGGAGCTCTGGCGTCAGTCGGTTGACCTCACCGCAGACCAGCCGCTGGGTTCAGGTGCGGTCGGGGCAATCAATCGGTACATTTTTGAAGCTTTTGAATATGCTCCCGGGGAAACCGGGGTGAACACTCCTATGGCTGAGGTCTTGCAGACCCGGCGGGGCGTCTGTCAGGACTTTGCCCACATCATGCTGGCTCATTGCCGGGCGGTGGGCATTCCCACCCGTTATGTGAGTGGATATTTTCTGTTTCGCGGCGAGGGCGAGAGCGCACGCCTAAGTAATGAGGCGCTTTCGGCAGGTGCTTCTCACGCTTGGGTGGAGTGCTTGCTTCCAGGCGTTGGCTGGGTCGGGTATGATCCCACCCACGGCTGCCAGGTCGATCAGCGCTACGTTAAGGTCGCCGTCGGGCGGGATTATTCGGATGTGCGCCCTATTTCAGGGACTTACCGCGGAAAGGCCAAAGCGGAGCTGGAGGTGCAGGTCGAAGTTGTGGTCGCTACCCCCGAGGTGGCGGTTTAACGAGCGACCTAAAAAATAATGGAATCAATCTAATCCATGGTTGACATCCGTTTTTCAAAATTGATTATCGTTTTTCCTTTGCTTGGCGGAAACAAGTCCAAGTCAAATGGTGGTTGTAGCTCAGTTGGTTAGAGCACCGGTTTGTGGTACCGGGGGCCGCCGGTTCAAGTCCGGTCAGCCACCCCATTTTAAAGTAAGCTTCCGAATGAAAGAGGCTTTCGTTAAGATCGTGCGGGCGCTTCGATCTTCGCTGTGAACCGCGCAAGTCTCTTTTTGAGCGCTGGGGAGGGGGTCTACCGGCGTTGGGTTTCTCGGAGTGGCGGGACGGGTTTGGCTCTGCCGTTTCGTGGGCAAGTCAGCCCATCTATGAGGCCCGGGTAATTAAATCCCATCGACCTTCTGTTAGGACAATTGGCTCGCCGGTCGATAGGTGGCCATAAGCGCCTTGATTCACGGAGGTATTTTCCTTTTGCCCTTGCGCCCGCGAACGGCATCTTCTTTCAGCGATGACACCTTTGCTACTGCTTTTCACGATTTTACTGTGCCTCAAAGTCCTCGGGGACCTGACGCTTGATTTTCTCAATCTCCGATTAGTGAGGGAGCAGCGTAACGCGGTGCCCGAACCTTTGGCGGACTTTGTGGATCTTGAAACGCATCAGCGTTCCGCCGACTACACGCTTGCCAAGGGTCGCTTCGGCATGCTCGAAAGTCTCTTTTCCGCGGTGCTGTTGGCCGTAGTGGTCCTATCGGGTTTTTTGCCGTGGCTCTTTGCGGTATTCACCGATTTGCTGGGGACGGGTGTTTGGGCCCAGGGCTTCAGCCTTATTTTAGTTTTTTTCGTGCTGTCCCTTCCCGGCCTACCGCTCGACTGGTGGTCCACCTTCCGGATTGAGGAGCGTTTTGGTTTTAATAAAAGTACGTTTCGCCTGTGGGTGAGCGATAAGCTTAAAGGGGGCCTTGTTTCCATTGTCCTCTTGCTTCCGCTGCTCGCACTTCTGGTTGCTTTGGTTCAGTGGTTTCCGGCAACCTGGTGGGCCTGGGGGTTTGTGGCGTTTTTTGGTTTTCAGTTGGTCATGACGGTTTTGTACCCGATGTACATCATGCCTTTGTTTAACAAATTGGAGCCGATGGAGGACGGGTCCCTTAAGGATCGGCTCTTCGATCTCGCGGATAAGACCGGTTTTCAGGCAAAAACCATTTTGGTGATGGATGGGAGCAAACGCTCCGGACATTCCAATGCTTTTTTCGCCGGCTTTGGGCGTTTTCGCCGGATCGTTCTCTTCGATACCTTGATTGAGCAACTCGACGAGGCCGAACTGGAGGCAGTCCTGGCACATGAAATCGGGCATTATAAATTGGGCCACATTCCGAAGATGTTGATCATTTCGGCCCTCAGCTCCTTTGGTATATTTGCGCTTCTGGGATGGTTGTCCGCCGGGGATTGGTTTCTGCGAGGCTTTGGCTTTGGCCCCGAGACGGCGGAACTAATTGCCCCCCTTTTGCTGCTATTCATGCTCCTCAGCGGCTTGGTGGGCTTCTGGCTCAGCCCGCTCATGAACGCCCGATCGCGGAAGCATGAGTACGAGGCAGACGCGTTTGCCCGGGAGGCCATTAAGGGCTCGGGACCCATGGTGGGTGCCCTGCGGAAACTGCACAAAGAAAATTTGGGCAACTCCACACCCCATCCGCTTTACAGTGCCTTTCACTACTCTCATCCGGCAATGGTTGAACGATTGGGCGCACTCGAAAATGAAGTTTCACCTCATGCTTAAGCAAAGGTCCGTCCCTTCGTTTTTTTGGTTTTTGCTCCGGGCCGCCTGCGCGCTTGGTTGCCTTTCCGTTTGCCCGGCGGCATTGTTAGCTGCCGAAAGTACTTCGTCGCAGGCACCCACCGAGGGGCTGCGTGTCGCTACTTACAACGTGCAGAACTATCTGTCGATGAACCGTCATGTCGATGGACGTTGGCGGTCCAACTACCCAAAACCAGAGTCGGAAAAGTCGGCGCTCCGCGCGGTCATTCATTCGGTCAATCCGGATATCCTGGCGATTCAGGAAATGGGTGAGGCCCTGTACCTCACTGA
>PWZW01000092.1 GCA_003567255.1 Puniceicoccaceae bacterium
GCGAACATCCTCCGTTTTTCCTCAGCAGAAATCGCTCTAAGATCCAAATGGCCACTTTACTTATTACATTTTTCACCCTCGTCCTGCTCATCGTCAGTGCTTTCGTCGTGATGATCGTTTTAATGCAGCGCTCCAGTAATGCAGGGGGCATGGGCGGCGCTCTGGGTGGCGGTGCCACTGAACAAGTCCTCGGTGCGGAGACCAACTCCGTCCTCACTAAAGGCACTATTTACGGAACCATCGCATTTTTCGTCATCGCCCTCGGCCTTCACCTCGGCTATCTCGCGCAGGCGGAAGAGCGCCCATCCGGAGGGAGCGCAGCGTCGCTCGCGGGGGAAGCGGAGGAGGCAGACGCAGCGGATGAGGCTGCCTTCCCATCCGTCGAGGCGGAAGAGGAATAGGCCGCCACTGAACCGGACCCGAGGGAGTCCAGTATCCTCAGCGGCCTTTACTCTGCAGACGCAGAATTAGCTTTCGGGGTCTTTAAAAAAAGCTGTGCTCCTGCAGGGGCTGAAATATTTGGGAACCGCAAGCTGCCCGCGCTTTACAGCTAAGGGAGTCTGCCTTCCTGTTTTATGAATCTTTTCCGCCATTTGAAGTTGCCACTTTTGCTCGCCGCATTGGCGATGTGTTTCACTGCGCTTGCGCAAGGGCAGCGGGGCGGTGCGCGGACGATCATCCCAAACGTAAACCTAATCGACCAAGCAGAGGGCCGGGAGCGGATGGACCATTTCCGTGCTCAGCGGATGGAAGGTGACTTTATCTTCTTTTTCGAGCTGGAACATGTGCCACGACGAGGGAGTGCCCGCACCTTTTTGGGGCAAATGTGGGGCGCTTGGAATGAGCAGGGACCGATCACGCGCGTTCGTATCGACGGGGCACCAGAGGGGCCGGAAACGTTTAACGGTCCGATCGAATTTATCATACAAAATGGGCCCGAACCCAAAGCCTGGCGGCGCCAGGGGCGCGACGCTGCGTTTACCCTGCTCTCGGGCGAGGCGCTCTTTGAGCCTATTGTGCCCGGCGTGCACTACTCCGTCTTTGATCTGCAGATGCCGTTTATATATTGGGACGATTTTGACTACGCCGGTCCGGCCAGGGTGCAGGGGCGGAGTGCCCAGCGCTTTTTTATCTATCCACCGGAAAATGATCCTATCTTTCAGGAGAATATTGATCGCGTCCGGCTGGCACTCGACGATGGATATAATGCGCTGCTACGGATTGATTTTTACGACGGAGATCGCCCGATGTCCTCTTTTCGGATTCGCCGCTTCAAAGAAGTGCAGGGGCAGTACATTGTGCGCGAGATCGATCTAATCGACGAGCGCGCCCGCGACCGTACCAAATTTACCGTGAATTCCGCGAGTGTGGGATTACAATTGCCCGAATCTACTTTTGATCCCGAGCATCAACGTTCGCCCATTCAATTGGCTCCCAGATTTTTCGAGGATCTTTAAGAAACTCCCGGCAAATGTCTTTTGCCACGGGGTATGGGCTTTTGTAAATCTTTGCTGAAAATAAGCTTCGGTAGTCCTTACCGCTTGCTCATTTTTGTTACCCAGTTTATCCGTTATGTATGGTAGGCGTTTTGAGGGTAGGTATGAATGGCCGTATTGGAATGGGTAAGGGATGTAAGCCACATTGGCGTATTCGCAAAAGTGGACTCACCCTGGTTGAAGTCATTATCTCTTTGGTGGTGTTATCAATTCTGGCCATCGGGATTATTGCCTCCGTGTTGCAGGTTCGGCGCACTTCGGAGTCCCAAGTGCGGGCGGAGCTGGCCTATGGGGTGGCCAACGGGTTTATCGAGCAAATCAGGGGCATTAACTACAACTCACTCGCAGAGTTTGCTTTTTCCGGGGCCCAGGTTGAGCTCATCACGCAGAACGACACCCGCATTTTTGTCCCGGTAAATAGCAGTGAGTTTACTGAGGTACGGGTTCCGCTGACAATTGATGCCGATGGAGAAACCACTACGGACATGGTTTTTGCCTTTCGAGTGCTGGTCACCGTCCCCACCGATGCTTCCGGTACGCCGCTGCGTATGCTCTCTATGCGGATTCCCTACCGTTGGTGGGATCCTCTAATTGACGGCGAGCGGGAACGCGAGCTCACGCTCGTCCGTTCCCAGGTCGCTCGTTAGCGCGTGAATTCAGATTTTTATGAACGGCCCATCATTCTCTAAATCCAAACGCTCACCCCAGGGGTTCACCCTGCTGGAGCTCGTTTTTGCGGTAGCGATTTTCTCTGTGTTGATGTTCGCCTTTTACCAGCTCACCCTGGCAAGCAGTCGCATCGTTTTTGATACCGAGGCAAAGTTACGGATTACGCGGGATGTCCGCTCGTTCACCGGCGAGCTCTCACGCTCAGGGCTGAGTGCCTCGATCGCCTACATCTATCCCAACCGGGACACCAACTTGGTGCCTGGGGCCCGGCTTCCGGAAAATGGGACCGGAGACTTTGTGCTCTTCGTCCGAACTGAGCCTTTCGATGATACGGACCCCAATAGCTCGATTCACATAACCAGGCTAACGGCTTACATCCGAGAAGTGCCGCCAGGAGCCGACGCCGGTCCAGTGGTGCGCTATGAGCAAACCTTTCCGATGGACAATAACTCCCGGGTCGGGACGGGCTCGACCAACACGGCGGAATCAATGGCGGCGGCCATGCTGACTTCCGTGACTCCCCGCGAGGTGCTACAACTTTCCAGAGGACTCGCTGATGAGCGTCTATTTATTAATTATGCCGGGCGCAGCATTGTGGTCAACGGAGAGATTCTCCACGGAAACAACAACCGTCGCCTAACCAACACCTACAACTTCACCGTCACACCCAGGGGTTAATATGAATACACAAAACAATCGCACACAGGGCTCTGCCTTGGCCGTAGTCCTTGTCTTCGCCATCTCCATCGGAGTTATCATTGCCTCCGTTTTCCGCTACTCAATGGGTGAGGCCCGCGTCAGCCACAGTAACCTTATGATCAACGAGGCCCGCCTCGCCGCGGAGAGCGCGGTTGAGCATGGGATGTTTCAGCTGAATAATCGCTTTTTGAACAGCGCAGCGGTGGCGCCCGATGAATTCGATCCTTTCAATATAGCTGCCCGTCCGCTTGTTTTGACTGACGCCTTTTACGACGTGTATGGAAATGCGACGGCGAGCCGGGTCGTCCTTCCCGATGGAAATTATGATCCAAGTAACTTCATGGCCTACGGTACCGCGGTAGTGGCGGGGCGCGTGCCGGCCTTACCCACCGAAGTGGTGGTGGATCGGGCCATCCCCGGGGCTGAACTTTCAGCGGTGGTGGAGACGATGGCGGACGTGATTGAAGTTCAGGTCTACGGAAAGGCGACTGTGCGCGACGCCCAGTTTGGTGAGCGTACCGCCTTCGCCAGGCAGCGCATCCAAGTGCTGGATGAATCGATCTTCCGCTTTGGTATCTTCTTTGAGGGAGACCTGACCATCGCTCCCGGTCCTACGATGAGTTTCTCCGAGGATAGTTTGATTCATTCAAACGGAAACATCTTTTTAAGAGCGAACAATACCCTTAGGGTGCCCGGACGCATCACCGCTGGGCGAGACTTTTATGCTGGGGCTGAGGACGGGCGTAGTGGAAGTGGCACTGTACTTTTGCGTAATCCGCTGAGCGGAGACGACATCGATCTTAGAAACGTCGAAGGCGTTTCCGGCTGGTTCGATTCGACCACCGGAGGGTTTAGGGCGATTGCCGAAACCGTCACCAACGGAAATCTTCAAACCCGCGAACACGATGTACAGCGTCGCAGTGCACCCGGGTTCGAGGCCATGCGCGACATGTTTGACAGTGAAGACGGGGGCAATTTTGGATACCACATGATCATGCCTCCCGCCGTTCTCGCCGCCTCGACGGGAGACGGTGATGAAGCCAATGAAATTTTAAATACAGTTGAGCAGTCCAAACTTTCAACCCGTTCGGGCATGACGCTGAATTTATCCTTCGATGCGTCTGGCGAGCCCGTAGTCACTGTCCTTACGCACGCCCGCGATGCATTGACTAACCAGCCCATCCGGGCCGGTGGTGCGGTCGTTTATGAGCCGGTCGTGGTGCCCCCGGGTTTTGAATTTTGGACTCTTGAACAATATGAGGCGAGCGGTAGCACTGTTGTGTCAGGCCTTTTTGACCTAAGAGAGGGGGCGGACTCAGCGAGCGATGGTCAGAAATCCCTCGTCCGGATTGATATGGAGGCGCTGACCAACTACCTGCATGCCTCGAATGATGCAACAGACGCCGATGGCAACCCGCTTTTTGGTTCCGGCGGTGCGCGGCATCCCAGTGAATTTTACAACGGTGGTATTTTTATTAATATGCCTCAACAGAGCGATCCCGGTCGGGAGGACCTCGTGGTCCCAGCGATCCGTGACTGGGCGGTCGACCTCTTCAACGGTGAGACCGTGCCCAATCCCGATTATCTGCGCGCTTCGGCTACTTCGCCGGCTTACGGCATGACGCTTGTGACCAACGGAGGACTCTATGTTACCGGGAATTTTAACGTGCCAGACGGTGCGGGTGACAAGTCCACCCCCGGAGATCCCGCTACGTTTGGTCGCAATGAAGGTGCCGAAGCCGCCGTTGCACTCGTAGCGGATTCGGTGACCCTGCTCAGTAACAATTGGGACCGTAGCCAGAGCAGGTCGGGCTTGAGCAGCCGCAAAGCTTCCGATACCATCTTTTCAGCCGCGATCATTTCCGGGAATGTTTACGGCGAAAAAAACGAAGATGGCCCGTACTATCGTGGATACAGTGGCGGGTTTGAGAATTTTCCCCGATTTTTAGAAGACTGGAGTGGTGGCCGGACCGCGACCATCCGCGGTTCGTTCATTAATCTGTTCCAAAGCGAGGTCCAAACGAGTCGCTGGGGGAGCAGCGGTGTCTACAATCCGCCAAATCGTGAGTGGGGGCACAACCTGAGCTTCCTTGAGGAGACCCGGCCTCCGCTTTTTCTCGGAATGCGCGGCTATCGTAGAGTGTTCTTTGAGGAAATCTCCGAACGCGAGTTTATCGACGGTTTGGCCGTCTTTTACCCACAAATTTTAAACACGGATGGCAGTGCGAACGAGGATGAAACGACCGGAGGCGGATCCACGAATGAGGAATCTGGTGGTGGCCTTATCGGAGGTGTATTAAATTTGCTTGATTAGATAATACGTGTGAAAGCTACCATTCCTAAAGGCGTGGGGAGATTTGTGGATTAAGTTGGCGCATATTCTGTTCGATTTGCCGCAGACCAAGGTGCTTTCGACACGAAAACGCAGTCCGCAATGAGGGACGAACGGGCTATTTAAATGAAGGTGCGCTAAGTGACCTGCTTTTGAGAAGCTAAAAAGCGAGTGCGGATTTCCTTGGGTTTTTGGGCTTACTGGAAATTTTTTTTACCGTGGCCGAGGGGCATGCCCACCGTGCTGATTCGGGGGCGGAAGTAGA
>PWZW01000124.1 GCA_003567255.1 Puniceicoccaceae bacterium
AGCAAGCCGCGATCCAATAGCAGCTTCATCAGCGGACGAATGCCGCCAATCCGGATCATGTGGCTCATGTTGTATTTGCCAAAGGGCTTCACGTCGCAAAGTACCGGTACGCGCTTTCCAATCTCAGCAAAATCATCGATCGAGAGCGGTACTTCGGCAGAGTGCGCAATCGCGAGGAGGTGAAGGATAAGGTTGGTGGATCCGCCTAGAGCCATGCCTACGGTGATGGCGTTCTCAAACGCCTTGCGCGTCATGATATCGCGTGGGCGCACGCCCTTTGCCAACATTTTCAGCACCGCTGCGCCGGCGGCTTCGCAGTCTCGCTCCTTTGCGGCGCCTACGGCGAGTTGGGCGCTACTGTTGGGCAGGCTCATGCCGAGCGCTTCGATTGCGCTGGCCATGGTATTTGCGGTATACATGCCACCGCAGGAGCCAGGCCCGGGGATGGCGCACTTTTCAACCTCTTTCAGGCCGGTTTCATCGAGTTCACCCTTAGCGTGCTTGCCCACCGCCTCAAAAACGGATACGATGTCGAGAGGGTTTGCTTCAGCCTTATCGTTTGGAAGAAATCCTGGAAGGATGGTCCCTCCATAGATAAAGACCGCAGGCCGGTTCAAACGGGCGATGGCGATCATGGAGCCCGGCATATTTTTGTCGCACCCACCGATCACGACGAGCCCGTCAAAGCCCTCTGCCGCGACTGCCGTTTCAATGGAATCCGCGATGACTTCGCGGGAAACCAGGCTGTAGCGCATACCCGGAGTACCCATACTAATGCCATCGGAGACGGTGATGGTGTGGAAGTTGACCGCCTTGCCTCCAGCTGCGGAGATTCCCTTGGTGGCGCACTCCGCGAGCTTGCCCAAGTGCATGTTGCAGGGGGTCATATCACTCGGAGAGGAAGCGACCGCGACTTGTGGCTTACTGAAGTCTTCGTCCTTGAAGCCGGCGGCACGGAGCATGGAACGGGCTGGGGCGCGGGAAGTGCCATCAACAACGAGGGAAGAGTGGGGGCGGGAAAGATCTTTGCTCATAAGAAAAGCTTGGCGTACGGCCGGAAATAAAAGGTTGAAAAACTAAAAAATGCAAAGGTTAGGACTTTGTTCAAAGCGGGACAATCCCGTTTTTAAGATGCCAGACGAAAATGCGCTTGCCCTAAGGGCAGCTAAATTCTTTCTGGAGAGTGTGCGCGCGTGTGCACGGTTTTCATGGAATTTAATCTCAAAAAGGTACTCCTCGCCCTGCTTTACTCAACCAGTGAGCCCATTGCGCCGAAAGAAATACAAAAGTTGTGCGCCCGCTACCGTCTGGAGCTGGAAGTAAATGCAGAGGCAGCTGACGAATCCGCAGCCGAGGCAGATATTGATGAAGACACTCCTTCGAGAGAGCGCTCCGGTGGGGTGCCCAGTTTGGTAACTCAGACGCAGATCCGGGAGGCATTTGACGCACTTCAGCGCGAAGCGGATGCCAGTGAAGCTGCCTATCGTATTATCGAGGGGCCCGCGGGGTACCAGCTCGCAGCGGCTCCTGAGTACGCCGCTTGGGTGCGCCTGCTGCGCGGAGACCCACCGCCGATCAAGCTTTCCCCAGCCGCCATGGAGACCGTGGCCATCGTTGCTTACCGGCAGCCGGTAACCCGTGCGGAGATGGAATCGATTCGGGGTGTGTCTATCGATAGTGCCCTAAACCGTCTGGTGGAGCTCGAGTTGGTTCACGCGACGGGCCGAGCTGACCTTCCCGGCCGTCCGATTCAATACGGAACGACGGATCGTTTCCTGGAATTTTGCGGGGTCACCTCATTGGAGGCGCTTCCCGCCTCGGACGTGCTCTCAAACCGCCAGATCGATGATTGGATCCGCCGCTTAAATAGCGGAGAGGAAGCGGAGAATGACGATCAAGCGGTTGGCCTTCCCAAAGAACGGAAGCAAGGTGAACTCCCGCTGGAGGAAAAGTTTATCGAATTTGATCAATTTGACGAAATCGCCACCAACCCAGGATCCCAAAACCCATGAGTGACGAGGTAACCCATTCCATAAGCACGCGTTTGCAAAGCCACCGCGCGCAGATTGATACGATTGACCAACAGCTTGTGCGTTTGCTCAACGAGCGGGTCGAGCAAGCGACCGCAATTGGGAAAATCAAGCACGCAGCTGGCGCCGACTATTTTGACCCCTGTCGTGAGGCTCAGGTTATGGAAAAGGTAAGTGAGCTTAACCCTGGCCCGCTGCCCCCCAAAGCCCTGCGAGCCATTTACCGTGAAATCATCTCTGCATCCATTGGCCTTGAAAAGGCCCTCGTGATTGCTTACCTCGGACCACCCGCGACCTACACCCACCAAGCCGCTCTCCGCAGTTTTGGCAGCAGCTTGGTTTATCGGCCTCTCCGCACCATCGCTGAGGTTTTTGCCGAAGTAGAGCGTGGCGTGGCGGATTACGGAGTGATTCCGATCGAAAATTCCACCGAAGGCGCCGTTTTTCACTCCTTGGATATGTTGGTCGAGTCAGACCTGAAGATCGTCGCCGAGCAGTATCTTCCTATTGAGCACTGTTTGATAGCCGATGCGTCGATCGAAGACATCACCGAAGTGCACTCCAAAGACCAAGCCTTGGGGCAGTGTCGAAATTGGTTGCGCACCCACCTGCCCAAAGCGGTCTTGGTGGACAACCACAGCACTGCGGGAGCCGTTGAGCTTGCGAAGGAGCGCAAGGGGGTCGCGGCGATTGCCAGCGCCTTGGCGGCTGAGCTTTACGAAATGCCCATCATCGAACGAAGCATTCAGGATAAAAGCGATAACGTGACTCGTTTCCTGACGATTGGTAAAACCCGGGTGCGCCCGCTGGGTGAGGGGCGAGACAAAACCAGCATGGTTATTTCGATCAACGATCGTATGGGTGCCCTTTCGGACGCGCTCAAACCGTTTACGGACCAGGGAATCAACCTTACCCGCATTGAGTCCCGCCCGAGCCGGCGTAAGCCCTGGGATTACGTTTTCTTCATCGACGTGGTCGGCCACTATGAGGACGCCAAGCTAAAATCGGCAATCGAGGCGTTGCGTGAAACCTGCCCCATGGTAAAGTGGTTGGGAAGCTATCCGGATACGCGGGAGTCTTCTGAGCCCGCGCCTTAGGGCTTCGCCGGAGGGCGGTTTACGGCAAGGCAAAAGAAAAGGCCGCTCCCTGCGCAGGGAGCGGCCTTTGTCGGTACACTCGGCGCTGGTGCCGAGCCCAAAGCTTAAACTTTACCGAAGATCGTCTTGCCGACACTGTTGAGGTTTTCGCAAGCCTCAAACATGCGTGCTGCCATCGCCTCTTCTGCCTTTTTCAAGTAGGAGCGGGGGTCATAAACTTTCTTGTTTCCGACCTCTCCCTCAATCTTCAGCATACCATCGTAGTTTTTCAAAACGTGGTCTACAATTGGGCGGCTGAAAGCATACTGGGTATCCGTGTCGATGTTCATTTTCACGACGCCGTAGGCGAGGGTTTCCTCGATTTCTTTCGGATCGGAACCGGAACCTCCGTGGAAAACGAGATCAAACTCAGCACCATATTTTTCCTGCAGAGCGGTTTGCCCCTTTTTCAGGATATCCGGGCGAAGCTTGACGGCTCCGGGTTTGTAGTGGCCGTGCACATTTCCAAAAGTCGCGGCGAACATGAAACGACCAATACCGTTCAGCGCCTCATACACTTCGAGCATTTCCTCGGGAGTCGTGTAGAGCTGTTCGTCGGGCGTGTCGTGTGAGCCGGCAGCACCGTCTTCCTCACCTCCGACAACACCGGCCTCCACTTCAAGGATAATTTCCTGGTCCGCGCAAAGCTTCAGGTACTCTTTCGAAATCGCCATGTTTTCATCGAGAGGCAAGTTGGAGGCGTCCAACATGTGGCTCTGGAAAAGGTTGTTTTTACCTTCGGCACGGCGCTTCGCGGTGGCTTCAATCAGGGGCTTCAGGAAGCTGTCGGCTTTGTCCGGTTGGCAGTGGTCGGTGTGCAGGGCGACCAATACGTCGTACTGCTCAGCTAAAAGGTGAGTGACTTCGGCAAGCACAATCGCGCCATAAGTCGCATCCTTATTGTTGATCCCGGAAGCGAACTGGCCACCACCGGTGGATAGCTGGATAATTCCGTCAGACTTTGCGTCTGCAAATGCTTTCAGTGCAGCGTTGATCGTGGTGATCGACGTAATGTTAACCGCCGGGTAGGCGTATGAGCCGGCTTGGGCGGCGTCGAGCATCGCGGCGTATTGTTTTGGTGTGGCTACTGGCATGATTCTATATGCTATGGGTTGATTTGACGGATGGTTCGTGAGCGCTTCAGCAAGAAGGACGCACACGCAACTGCCGCGATACTCCACACCCCAGAGGATTTTTCAACACAGAATCGTTGAGCCCAGTGAGATTAAAGCAAATCGTTGTGCTCTTGGAGAATAGAATCTTCAGCAATTATCGTGTGATGTGTAGCGTCGTTTAAGGCAGAGGGTTCGCCACCAAAGTTTTGAGGCAGGCTTTCCGCCTGCGAAATTTTTTGCCATCCGCCCGAGCGCGTTGCGCTGGGCTAGGGTGCATAAGGCCGTTGGCCTTAAACGCTCCTGACGCCAACGGCGTCGCTCAACATAGCCCAGGGCAGCGCCCTGGGTGCCCTGCTGTCCAAGCCCTTGCAGGCTGAAGGCCTGCTTCAATCTGCAACGCCCAAGCCAGCAGTTGAACTCCGTGGTTCCGTCCCTCCTGCGACTCGTCCGCCATAGATGGTAAGCCTGAAACATTGCCTCGCTTCCCAGAAGCCGGCAGCCGATCCCTGGTTCAGCAACTCGGCTTAGCGCAGCCTCGTTTTCATTTGTCGCCTGTCCCGCGGAGCGGGGTGCGTTTGCGTGCCAAAGGAACCTTGGACAGTGACAAGCGCTTGGCAGCAGGCTGCCGCAGTCCAAAGACGGCTGCGCCGTTGGGTAATAGGTCTGTGCCAAATAGAACAGAATATGCTTCCATGGGGATTGCAGACGAACCGAAGCATAAAACCAGCTGTGACCCGCGGCCATCCGGTGTAAACCCGTGCCGGGTCCAAGCTGAAGAAAACAATGGCATTGACCGCCCGCCGACCAACATCTTATCTGGAGGGCTTTTTACCTTGTAAAAGCAACCCAATCCGAAAGAACCCGTGAACACTGAAGTCCAAGACACCACTGAAACCCGCAAGCTCATTACCGTAACGCTGACGGGTGAGGAAACCCAGCAAGAGGAGCAAGCAATTGTGAAAGAGTTTCTCAAAATTGCTAAAATCCCCGGATTCCGCCCCGGCAAAGCGCCTCAGGAAATGGTGAAAAAACGCTACCACAAAGAGATCGCCAAAGAGCTCGAGCAGCGGCTGGTTGGCAAAGCTCATGAGTCCGGCGTGGCCAAGTCCGATTTCGAGGTCTTCAATGTCATTGATCTGGATGCTCAGGTCACCAAGGCTG
>PWZW01000062.1 GCA_003567255.1 Puniceicoccaceae bacterium
ACCTTACGCTCTTCGAGCAGCTCATCATTCGAGGCCTTGATCTGTGCCACTGCGTAGTCTGTCAGCTTGATGCCTTCGACAACGCGCCAATTCCCGACAGCATCCACTTTAATCGGAAGAGAGGTAATGATGCCAGCGGGCGTTCCGTACTCCCCCTTGGAAAGTACGCACACGCTGTGGAATTCACCCCTTGTCGGCGCAACCAAATCCTTAACCGTGTCGACGACGGCATTTGCTGCGGAGGCGGCGGAGGAGGCGCCTCTGGCCGCGATGATCGCAGCGCCGCGCTTACCGACTGTGGGTACAAATGTTTCTTTCAACCAAGTCTCATCACCAATTGCCTCAACCGCATTTTGACGGGCGATCTTGGCATTGTAGAAGTCGGGAAACATCGTTGGGCTGTGGTTTCCCCAAACGCAAAGGTCAGTGACCTCTTTGACCGTAACTCCAGCTTTTTGAGCGAGCTGCGTCTTCGCACGATTCTCGTCCAACCGGGTCATGGCGAAGAACTGCTCATCAGGAATATCCGGAGCACTCTTCATGGCGATGAGGCAGTTGGTGTTGCAGGGGTTACCCACGACCACAACCCGGACACTTTTCTTTGCGTAGTCGTTGAGCGCCTTTCCCTGGCCAACAAAAACCTTACCGTTAATCCCCAGAAGGTCGGCTCGCTCCATCCCCTGCTTGCGCGGCACAGACCCGACCAGCAAAGCCCAGTCAACGTCCTTAAAACCAACGCTCAAATCGGAGGTTTGTACGACTTCTGTAAGGAGCGGAAACGCACAGTCATCCAACTCCATAACCACGCCGCGGAGCGCTTCCATGCCCGGCTCAATCTCAATTAGATTAAGCGCTACGGGTTGGTCCGGTCCAAACATTTGTCCGGAAGCGATACGGAAAAGCAGCGCGTAGCCGATATTACCGGCTGCGCCTGTGACGGCGATACGAATGGGGGTTTTTGCTTTCATGGAAATCATCTTTGACTTTATTTGGGTGGGTGAAAGGAAATTGTGTGGCGCAAATGATAGAGAGAAAAACTACGAGAGTTTTTCCATAATCATGTCAGTGATCTTCTGGACCAGAACTTCGTCCACGTCGCCCTTGGCGGTGGACTTGCCTGACTCACATCCACAGGAAGCCCCGGCGGGCGCAATGTTTATCGTGGAGTCGCCAAAGTCGCAAAGCTCACACTCCTTGAGCTCGTCGAGGCGGTGATCCGGCATGCCGAGCTTCTTACGGATCTCTATCAATTCACGGAGTTTGTCCGGACTGTACTGCTTGGGTCCGCCGATTTGCATGGTTACCGTCACGGTGTGACAGAAAGCATCGGTATTCTCCATCTTCCAATAAGCATCCTCAACGTCTTTGCCCCAGCAAATGACGCCGTGATTCTGCATCAGGATTGACTGGTGTTTCTTGGCAAGGGCGCCAACCTCACGGGCATTCTCCGGGGTGCCCGGCGTCTGATAACTGGCAAAACCAATCTCACCAAGGAAGACCTCAGGTTCCGGGATCAAGCAGGCCGGCGGGGTGACTCCCGCCACTGCAAAAGCGGTGGCGTAAATGGGGTGCGCATGGACGCAGGATTTTGCCTTCGGCTCGCTCTTCATGATCCCAAGGTGTGTATTCACCTCGGAGGTACGCGGGCGGGTGCCGGCAACCTGATTTCCGTCGAGATCCACCATGCAAATGTCATTCGGCTCCATAAAGCCCTTGGAAATAAGCGTCGGCGTGCAAAGGACCAGATTATCCCCGACCCTTACCGTGATGTTTCCGCCGTTACCGTCGACGTATCCCTTATTCCAGATTCGTTTCCCTATTTGGCAAATACGCTCCTTGATTGCCTGAATTTCGGGCGAGTAGAAAAACTTTTCCAACTCAGCGGAGGTCTTGGGATCACCTCCAGGCTTCCAATTGTACTCAGCATCCGGCAAAATTGGTTCGTGGATTTTCGGATGGGTGCCAACAACTGTCGCAGCACCGCTGTTTCGATTGGAGGGGCCTCCTTTCTTAGCTTTCCTGAGAACATCGCGGGCCATGGGGGTCAATTTCGCATCTGCCGGAAGTGCGCTCAGGCACTTACCTTGCTCGATCATCTTTTCGAGGTCTTTTGCGGTGTAGAATTTGCTCATAATATTAAGTGTTTAATAAATCTTAAAAAAGGGGTTTGCCGACCAATCATGTTGAAGGTGTCCGGCGTGCTTTGGCAGGTTTGGCTGGCGGCTGGTAGGTGAGCTGATCGAGGAGGGCCACGTTGATCGCATCGATCGGCATGGGGTGGTCGAAGGGTTGGGTCGCCTCTGCCCCTTCGACGTAGAGAATCTCATCCCCCACGCCGGCACCCATGTTATCATAAACAACTGGAGTTGAGGCGCGGCTCAAACCATCGTTTTTGCGCGACAACTCGGCCTGCTCCATAGGGCTGACCACCAACCAACGGGCACCCTTGAACTGGGGAGCTCCCTGGCTCAAGGTAACTGTTCCTATGACGCGTCCCGGTTTCATCTCCTCAGTCGATTATTCCAATTACTTGATTGCGGATGGGTGAGGTTCGGTCATGCACCGTGCCCTGCGTCCAAGACCCATCGGTAGTGATGAAAACCAGGCTGTGCCGACCGGCCCCAATGGGATCCACCGCCGCAAAAGGCGCACCGGCATCCGCACCATGTGCATCCACCGGGGTGCAGAGCACCAGTTTCTGGCCCCGCAAGCTCGGGTGGGCAATCGTCGCGGTGGCGTGCCCGTCTATGCGTGCGTACAACATTAACCAATGATATTGAGCTGATCGACCAGAGTACAACGGCGGAAGCGGGTAAACGTTTTTGGGGTGGTGATCCCCTCGCCCGTCGTGGTCGCGATCGAGAAGCTGATATAGCCCTCACCTCCCATGCCCAGTCCTGCGACACAGGGGCCGTTCTTGACAAACATGGTGGTATCCATTGCCCGGCCCATCTTCGTCATGTTTGAAACATTCATAGTGTGAATCATGGCCGAATGCTTATACCCGTGCTCAGATTCCTTTGCGATACGGATGGCATCGTCAATACTGCGGGCACGCACGATCGGCAGTAGTGGCATCATCTGCTCCTCATCCACGAAAACGTCATCTTCCGAAGTTTCTGCAATCAACATCTCCGTTTTCGGGTTAATGCTGAGGCCGGCGATCTTTGCCAAATTCACCGGATCCGCGCCAACGTAGGCGCGGTTCAATACTGCGTGAGAGCATCCGCCGTCGCCAGACTTGAAGTCGAATACCTCGTTTTTGATCGCCTCGGTTTGCGCCTTATTGAGCAAGACAGCACCGTTGCGCTTGAGTGCTTCGAGGGTCTTTTTGTAGCTGTCCCCAACCGCAATGATCTGCTTTTCCCCAATGCAGAGAAGGTTATTATCAAAGCCCCCACCGAGGATGATATCCTTGGCAACTTTGTCGAAATCAAGCGCGTGGCAATCGTCGACGACGACTGGAGGATTTCCGGGCCCCGCACAAATCGCACGCTTCCCGGTCTTCATCGCGGCGTCAACCACAGCAGGTCCACCGGTGATGCAAAGCAGGTCCACGTCCGGGGATGCACAAAGCTCGTTAAATGAATCCAAGGACGGCTTTTCAATGGTGCAGATCAGGTTATCAATCCCTAGCGCCACAACGATCGACTGGTTGATTTCACGAATCGCTGTGGCCGCACACGCTGCGCCCCCCGGGTGTGGGTTGAACACCACGGCATTTCCCGCAGCGACCATGTTCACAATATTACCCGCGATGGTCGGGATGGAGTGCGTGACTGGAGTGATGCCACCAACAACGCCCCAGGGAGCGCACTCTTCCATCGTGATCCCCGCGTCGCCGCTCATCCCAAGGGGAGTCAAAAACTCAGTGCCGAGGACGTTTTTGATACCGTGCAGCTTAGCAACCTTGTGATCAAGCCGGCCAATTTTTGTCTCCTCAAACTCAATCCTCCCCCACCGATCGGCGTGGTCGATGCACATTTGCTTGACGATCTCAATAACCTTGGCGCGCCCCGCATAGCCCTTTTGGGTCAGTTGCTCAAAGGCAACCCGCGCCGCTCTGGCTGCGCTTGCAGCATCGTCAAACACTCCATTTTTGCCGGTGCTTTGGTGAACGACCTTTGGCGCAGCACCGGACGAAACCGCGCCCTGACCGCCATGCTTCAGTTTGGAAAGTACCTCGGTTACTACATCGCGGATAGCCGCTTCGCTCAAATGACTCATTTAAAATTCCCTTCAGTTTTAACTATTTTTAGCCTCATAGGTGCGTTGACCGAGAATACTCACGGTATCGACTAAGCCGACGATTGCGGCGTCCACAGGCACCTCCTTCAAGCCGTTTGCCTGACGCGCGGAGCTTCCCTGAGCAAGCATGACCAGCTCGCCCTCTCCAGCCCCGAGGGTATCGATTGCGATGATCGTGTTCGCCCCTGCTTTGAATTTAGAGGGATCATCCGGGTCGATCAGCATCGGACGAACCATGAGGAGCTTACGCCCCCGCATACTTTCGTCCTTTTTGGTCGAAACCACAGAACCAATGACTTTACCAAGGTACATGGGAAAGTCGCTTACTTAGCGGTGCTTTTCTTGGCCTTGCTGCTTTCACCCGGAATGACGATGTCGGTATCGTCGTGGGGACGGGCAATGACGTGCGCACTGACCACTTCGCCGTAGCGACCCGCGGTTTCCGCACCCGCCTCAATGGCTGCATTGACTGCCGCCACATCTCCGGTGATGACGGCACTCACGAGCGCACTGCCAACCCCTTTCATTGGGCCGGTAAGCTCAACGTTAGCTGCTTTCAACATTGCGTCTGTGCCTTGAACAAGGGCGATAAGGCCTTTGGTTTCGAGTATTCCGATTGCTTGTTTTGCCATAATTTTTGATGGTTAAATGTGTGATTGTGATATTTATTTGAAAAATTTTAGTGTGCTTTTTTGAAGCGGTAAACCTCACGGGCGATCACCAGCTCCTCGTTTGCGGGAATGACACATACTTTGATGCGCGAGTCAGGGGTACTGATCACGCCCTCCGCTCCGCGTACGGTTGCCTCATTTGCCGCCGGATCGATCTTGACGCCCAAATCCTCAAGGCCCGCACAAACCGCAGCCCTGAGAATGCAGTCATTTTCTCCGATACCCGCGGTGAATGAGATGGCCTCCGCTCCGCCCATCTTAAAGAAGAAAGCCCCGGCCCAATGCCGGATGCTCTCAACCAACACATCAACGGCAAACTGTGCAGAGGCATTCCCCTCGGCCGCAGCCTCACGAATATCCCGTGCATCGTTGCTCACGCCGGAAAGACCAAGCAGGCCACTCTCCTTATTCAGTTGTTGCTCAGCTTCCTCCACCGTTAATCCAAGCATTTTGCAAACGTAGGGAATCGCCATGGAATCCAGGTCACCCAC
>PWZW01000281.1 GCA_003567255.1 Puniceicoccaceae bacterium
CCACAAGATTCTTAATCTCGCGGATTGGAAGGGGGTACCTTCCAATCACAAAATCAATTAAGCCAGAAACCTGCCAGGATAGATAAGCCGCCTACAGGCTTTTAACTAAAGTAATGAAAAAACAATACCCATTTTATCTCGCTAATCGACCCGAGCAGCCAAACACGGACCTTGAGGTGGTAAACAAATATAGCGGTAAGGTGGCCACCCGGGTGGCGAAGGCGGGCGTTGCCGACATCGAACGAGCCATTGCCGCCGCGGTGGAAGCGGCCGTGCCGATGCGCCGGATGGCGCCGTTTGAGCGGCAAGCCGTGCTGCGCCACTGTGTCGCCCGCTTCAGGGAGCGCAGCGAGGAATTCGCCGATATCCTGTGCATTGAGGCGGGTAAGCCAATCAAAGACAGTCGGGGTGAGGTGGAGCGTTTGATCGACACTTTTCAAATCGCTGCCGATGAGGCCGTCCGTCCCCATGGTGAAATGCTCAATCTTGAAATCAGCCCCCGGACCAAAGGCTACCGCGGTATGACCAAGCGGGTACCGATCGGTCCCTGTTCGTTTATCTCCCCCTTCAATTTTCCCCTTAACCTGACCGCTCATAAAATCGCTCCAGCGATCGCGGCGGGCTGCCCTTTTGTGCTCAAGCCCGCTAGCCTCACTCCGGTGAGCGCCTTACTGATTGGCGAGGTTCTCGCCGAAACGGATCTGCCCGCGGGCGCATTTTCAATTTTGCCCTGCGCCCGCGACGGAGCGGATTTGTTCACCACCGACGAGCGCTTTAAACTGCTCAGCTTTACCGGTTCCCCTGATGTGGGCTGGGCGCTGAAGGAAAAAGCAGGTAAAAAGAAAGTCGTCCTGGAGTTGGGGGGAAACGCTGCCTGCGTGATAGATGAGGGCACGGACCTTGAAGACGCCCTGCCGCGCCTCATCACAGGGGCGTTTTACCAATCCGGGCAAAGTTGCATCTCAGTCCAACGTATCCTCGTCCATCGGTCGCTGGCGGAAACCTTTGAGCAAAAATTCCTCGAAGCGACCCGAGCCCTGAAGTCCGGTGACCCAGCAGAAGAGGAAACGTTCATCGGGCCTATGATTTCCGAAAAAGAAGCCAAGCGGCTGGCCGGGTGGATCGATGCCGCCGTCGGCAGCGGTGGCACATTGCTTTGCGGCGGACAGCGCGAAGGTGCGCTTTTGCAGGCCACCGTTTTGAAAAACGTGCCCAAAGACGCAAAGCTTTACCGCGAGGAAGCCTTTGGCCCCGTCGCGCTGATTGAACCTTTCGACGACTTTGATGCTGCCCTCGAAACGGTCAACGACAGCCGTTTTGGCATCCACGCCGGGATCTTCACCCCGCGCATTGATCACGCCCTGCGGGCTTGGGATGAGCTCGAAGTCGGTGGCGTGCTGATCAACGAAATCCCTTCTTGGCGTGTGGATAACCTGCCTTACGGCGGCGTCAAAGACAGCGGCCTCGGGCGGGAAGGCGTCCGCTACGCGATTGAGGACATGACCGAGATGCGCAGCCTGGTCTTTCGCGATACTCAAAAAAAGTAATTTCATCCCGCCGCTTTCTGCGTGCGCTGATTATAATCAATCTGACAAAGGAAGATATTCAGATTATGAAATCCAGCGTTGAAATGGACGAAGCGAGCCTGAAAAAAGTTATGATCGCTGTTGGAATGTCAAAGAAAGGCCCGGCTGTGGCCAAAGCCGCATCCGAATATCTGCGGCGGGAAATGGCCAAAGCATTCGCCTCAATGGTCATGGCAGGAGGGTTTGAAGACTATCCTCTCACTAATGACGAAGTCGAGCAATCCGACCGTTAGCTAGCAGAGGCAAGGCAGTATGGTTTTGGTCGACACGAGTGCATAGCTCGATTTTTTCGGCGGGACGGTGATCCGGCGGTGAAATTGGGGATGAAAGCGCTGGAGGCTACGCTTTGCGGTCCGTTCGAGATGAAGTTTCTTGGCGGTGCACGCCTCCACGAGCGGCCCCGCATACCAGCTCACCTGGATAGACTTCCCTACCTCGGTTTCGATCCGAAAATCTGGCGCATGGCCACTAGCCACTACGCAATGCTGCGTCAAAAGGGTGCCACTCTGCCGTGGAACGACATCGTCATGGTTACCTTGGCTCTCAGCGCAGGATGTCGAGTCTATGCCGATGACCATCACTTCCTGAAAATGGCCGAGTTCCTCGACCTGCACCTCTACACCCCCGGTTGCAAGGGAAACTAGCAGCCAGACGCCTAACGCAGGCATCGACTTTGGGCATTGGGAATATACCGAACGCACTCTCGTCCTACCTTTTATGCGTAAAAAACTAATGCTCATCCTCGCCCCGTTACTTATTTTTGCCGGAGTCACAGTCTCCGCAGCCGTGCCGGAGGATGCCGCCGAAGTGCGGCCGCTGGAGCGTGGCGACACATTACCCGAGGTTTCTGTGCGCACTGCCGATGGTGAGGAAGTGACCATGGCCGCCCTCGTCGACGGCCAACCCGCCGCTTTTGTCTTCTACCGGGGCGGTTGGTGCCCGTATTGTAACGAACATCTGTCTGAATTAGCTGAAGTTGCGCCGCAGCTTCGGGAGAAGGGCTACCGCATTTTTGCACTTTCCCCTGACCGCCCGGCGCAGGTGGCAGAGGCGAGTGCGGAGTCTTCGAGCGGTTACACCTTGTTTTCCGATAGCACGTCGGAAGCCGCTAGGGCTTTTGGCGTGGCCTTTCGCGTGGATAACGAAACCTTCGAGCGGCTCCACGGGTTTGGCATTGATATTGAAAAGGCTTCCGGACAGACGCACCGTATGCTGCCCGTGCCTGCCGTCTTTCTTGTCGACGCGGAGGGGGTCATCAACTTCCGTTATTACAATCCCGATTATCGCGAAAGGCTCTCCGGTGACGCCCTGCTTGAAGCGGCCGCGTTGACCTCCGGGCCGGATCGTCTCGCAGTTCTTTGGACAAGCGGTGATCCGGATGTTGCTCACCGCGTTGCCCTGATGTATGCGGAAGGGGCCATGCGGCAGGGGTGGTTTTCAGAGGTCAGGTTGATCGTCTGGGGCCCGTCGCAACGGCTTTTGGTAGCCGATCAGGAGGTGCGTGCTTACGTGGAGCGCTTGCGAGAGGCTGGGGTGGAGGTGGTCGCCTGTGTGGCTTGTGCAAATGCTTACGGGCTCACTGAGCAGATCGAAGCGCTTGGTTTTGAAGTGAAACCGATGGGTATACCGCTCACCCGCTACCTGCGCTCGACAGCATGGGAAGTACTGTCCTTCTAAACGATCCTACTTCAGCAGTTCCTTGATGTCGTCAAGACTGACTTTGCCGTTGGCCTGCTGACTCTCTTCGAAGAGTTCCTTGAGTAGGCCTGCTTTGCGTTGTTGAAGTTCGAGAACCTTTTCTTCAATGGAATTTGCGGCGATCAAGCGGATGCTGGTCACGACGCGGGTTTGACCAATACGGTGGGCCCGGTCGGTGGCTTGGGCCTCCGCGGCGGGGTTCCACCAAGGGTCGTAATGGACCACGGTGTCGGCCCCGGTTAGGTTCAGGCCGGTGCCACCCGCTTTGAGGGAAATGAGGAAGACGGGTATGGTGTCGTCATTGTTGAAGCGATCGACTTCATCCTGACGGTTGCGTGTTGAGCCGTCGATGTAGCAGAAGCGGTGACCCGCTTTTTTCAGCTCACCGGAAAGGAGCTTCAGTGCTTTCACGAAAGAGGAGAACACGAGGATGCGGCTGCCGCTGTCGATGCAGGCGGAGAGGATCTCGTCGAAAGCCCGCCATTTAGCCGAGTCTTCGGCAGCAAAGTCCTTATTCAGGATGCGTGGGTCCACGCAGACTTGGCGAAGACGTAGCAGTTCGGTAAAGGCGGCCATGCGGACACGGCCTTCGGATGCGCCGCTCATCTCCATTTCAAATATGTCGCGCCGCGTTTTTTCCAGTACCTTGTGGTAGTAACTATCCTGCTTCGATCCGAAAGAACAGTAGAAGGTTTCTTCAATCTTTTCCGGAAGTTCAGGCGCGACCTCGCGCTTGGTTCTTCTCAAAATATAAGGAGCGGCCCGTTGGGTTTGCCGGCGAGCGTACCAGTCTTTGTCATCCTGGCTCGCTTTCGACGGTGCCTGGGTAAGGTATCCGGGCATAAGGAATTCAAAAAGTGAATACAAATCGTCGAGACTGTTTTCCACCGGAGTACCGGTTAGCAGGAAACGATGCTCACCTCCGATCGAGCGGAGGGCATGGGCATTTTGGGTTTTGCGGTTTTTGATGTGCTGCGCCTCGTCTCCAATGACAATGGTCCAGCGCATGGCGCGCAGGAGGTCGCAGTCTCGCTGGAGGGTGCCGTAAGAGGTGACGACAATGCGGGCGGAATCAAGCTCCTCCGGTTCAGTTGCGCGGCTGGGGCCATGGTGGCGGATAATCTTCAAATCGGGGACAAACTGTTTGGCTTCACGCGACCAGTTTTCGACCAGACTTGCCGGCACGACCACGAGCGCCCGGGCATGGGGATCCTCCCGGCAAGCACAGGTGATCAAGCCGAGGGCTTGAATGGTCTTTCCCAAGCCCATTTCGTCTGCCAAAATGCCGCCCAGATCGTTGCGGTAAAGATGCCATAGCCAAGCAACTCCAACCCGTTGGTAGGAGCGTAATTTTTTGTCGAGTTGGCCGGGGATGGGAGGTCGCTTTAGGGAGCCGACTTCGCGTAGCGCGCGGCTCTTTTTCTTCCAGGCAGCAGGTGGTTTCCAGTGGGGCGCCTTGTCTCCGATCAAAGCCTCGACGTCGGCAAGCTCAACCTTGCTGAGAAGTTTTTCGAATTGCGGAGAAAACGGGCGGTCGCTCTGACCGCTTACGCAGCGTTCGATCTCGTGAAGTTTGTCGATGGCCTCTGTATCAATAAGGACGATACGACCGGAGTGCTCTTCTTCGATATACTTTTTGCCGGAGGCCAGAGATTTACGCATTTCGAGGGCGTCTCCACCGCGAAGGCTGGCGCGAAATCTAAAAGTGGATCCTCGTTCCTCAACCTTGATTTTCAAAGAAGAGCGGGCAAGGGGCTTACATTTTTTATTGTAGTTACCTGTGAAAATCGCATTCCACTGCTCTTGCAGTGCCTTGCCGTTTTCGGCAAGAAAGTTAAGGACGCGGTGGCGATCCCGCAACCACCACTGCCGAGAGGTGGGATCAAGGATGAAGTTGGCTGTCTTGAGCAGGGTCCGCAGTTCGGCGACACTCTCATCCCGGGGGAGACGAATCGCCAGGAAATTTGGTGAACCATCGACAATCACTCGGTGCGTGGGATGTGCATCAATATTTTCCGCCCTGTGGTCTGCCGCAGGGTAGTCGCCTTCTTTGGTATTCCAGCTTTTGAATGCACCTGCCTCGGCGGCACGTCGCGGG
>PWZW01000252.1 GCA_003567255.1 Puniceicoccaceae bacterium
AGCTTGGAGAGTCAGCGACTGCTCCAAACTATCGCCGTCGATGCGCTTGCCCATGTGGTCGCCGAAGACGATGCCGCTGCCGAGGCGCTCTGGCAGGTGCGGAGGACTTGCTCTCAGTCAATGTTTAAAATCGCCGATACCAAGCTGAATGAGGACGTCGTCGTTCCCCTTGACGCTCAGGTTGAGCTCCTCCGCTATACCTTGGAGTTGAAAGAGAGTATCGGTCTCGCCACGCCAACTTTTGGGCATGCCGGAGACGGAAATTTGCATGTTCACATTATGTACAATCGAGGGTCTCCCGAAGAGGCCGAACGCGCCAAAAAGGGGATCCGCCAACTTATGAACAAGGTCGTCGAGCTCGGCGGAGCGATTACAGGCGAGCATGGGGTAGGCTTGGCAAAATCAACGTTCTTTGAGCTTCAGCATACGCCCGCGGAAATCGAGGCGATGCGAGCGGTTAAAAATGCACTCGACCCACGCGGGATCTTAAATCCCGGCAAAGTCTTCGACCCCTTTGAGGTCTGGGACCATCCCTTGGTAGAGGTAAAAATGCCTTGGGACCACCGCTGAGCGTTTTGGTAAATTCAAGCTAGGGGTACCTACCAACCCCCTTAAACCCGAATGTGATCCTTCGGATTTGCGCCATAGCGGTTAGCTCTATGCTGCCCCTCGGTGACTGCAAAAAACAAAAGGGTCACTGGCCCGATGAGGGGGACTGCCAAGAGGAAAAGCCACTGGGCAGACCGCCCTATGTCGTGCAGGCGTCGGACTGTTAAAGCAAGCCCTCTCGGAAGGCTGAGTATTGCCACTCCGGCAAGACTCCAGATGCTCCCCAAGAGCAGGTTTTCGGCGGTTGCGGCAAATATCCCAATCAAAAACCACAGACCCCAGAAAGACCAAAATTCCATCCGGCAGGCCCGCCCTTTCCAACGATACTTTCTGTAAACCTTTTTAAAGAAAAATTTCATCGGTGATGAAGCTTCTACCGCTATGCCCTGTAAATGCTCACATAGAAGAGGGAGCATTTTGCTTTTGTGGGGTAGCTAAAAGTAAAAAACTAGTAAGAGAATAAACTCGGGGGCGTTTTTCGTAAAGCATTTTCTCTGAGTTATCCAGCTCAGGTAAAGAAATAGGCTTGCGCCTCCCCTCAATCGGAACTATGCCTTTTCCAAGTCTGGTGCTACCCCCATGGCCTCAAAAGAAATACGCTTGCTCGTTCTTTGCGATGAGCGAAAAACCGCGGAGCTCATCCATAGGATGGTTGCTGAGGCTCGTCAGCACACTTTTGTCTTTGATTGGAAAATGGATGTGCCCAGTGCTGTGGCAAGTGTGCTCAATGGCAGCCCGGATTTGATCCTTTTCGATTATGAGCATCCTGGTGGTGAGCTTAAGGAGCTTTTCTGTGCGGTTAGGGATCACAAGCCATCCCTTCCCATGATGGCTATCACCACCGAGGATGGGGCCATGGTCTCCGTTGAGTTGGCAAAATTCGGAGTACAGGATCACATCCAGCGGGATTCCTTTGATTCCAAATTGCTTGTGCGTTCCCTGCTTTACGCCCGTGAGCGTAAACGCTTTGAGCAAACACTGGCTCGGGAACAAACACTGCTTAATGAACTGCTCTCGAGTACCCCCGACAAAATCTATTTTAAAGACCGAAATTCTCGATTTCTTCGGGTGAATAAAGCGTTCGCGGAGGCCTATCACTTTGAGTCGCCCAGCGAATTGGTCGGTAAGTCGGATTTTGATATTCACCGTCGTGAACACGCACAGAGTGCCTTCGCCGATGAACAAATGATTATGCAAACTGGCGAACCTATCATTTCGAAGGATGAAAAGGAAATCCATCTTGATGATACAGTGACTTGGGCCAGTTCAACAAAGTTACCCCTCCGAAACCAAAGAGGGGAAATCATCGGGACGATGGGCATCTCCAGAGATATTACTAAAGAAAAACAAACCGAGCTCGCGCTAGAGCAGGATCGTTTGCTGCTTAATGCCATTTTGGATTCTCTTCCGGACAACATTTTCGCTAAAAATCGCGCTGGGCATTATATTTTGAGTAATCCTGCCCATGTCAAAGACCTCGGCGCAGAATCAGAGGACGCCATCATCGGTAAATCCGCTTTCGATTTCTTCCCAAAGGAAATTGCCGAGCAATTCACGGAACAGGATCAGCGGATCATTGAGGCCGGCAAAGCAGTCCTGAATGCGGAGGAGTTTCGTCCGGGCCAAGGGGAGGCGCAGGGGCGCTGGTTGCTTACCAGCAAAATTCCTTTTGAATCCAACTCCTCCGATGGTCTTTGCTTGGTGGGTATTTCCCGCGATATCACAGACATCAAAGCTACCCAGGAACAACTTAAAGAGACCATAGACACCCTTCGGAACACGCAATTGCAGCTTATAGAAGCCGAAAAAATGAAGACGGTGGGGCGATTGGCCGCAGGAATCGCCCATGAGGTCAAGAATCCTCTCAATATCCTTTCCATGGGGCTTGACTATATTGACAAAGAAAATTCAGGCGCGGCTTCCGATTCAGAATTCCATGATGTTGTGGAGGAAATGAAAAGTGCGCTCAACCGAGCGAGCGATGTCATTCATCAATTGTTGGATTTTTCCGGTCCACAGTCCCTGACTCTCGAGCCAACGGATGTAAATGAGGTTATCCGACGTTCTATAAATCTGCTTCACCACAAAATTCTGGTGGAACGGGTAGAAGTCATCACTGAGCTTTCCAAGGACCTTCCTTTGGCTCCTCTGGACGTGCTGAAAATGGAGCAAGTCTTCATCAACCTGGTCTTCAATGCGGTTAATGCCATGCCCGACGGGGGGAAGTTATTTATCAATTCCTACACGGAAAAAGTGCTGCAATCGGGTCAAAGCTCACGGAAAACCTTCTCCGATTTTTTCAGTGTCGGGGACTTGGCATTGATCATTGAGTTTAAGGATGAGGGGCAGGGAATTCCGGAGGATCCCCTCCCAAAAATTTTTGACCCATTTTTCACTACAAACGAAACCGGAAAGGGCACCGGTTTGGGCCTTATGGTCGTTAAAAACATTATCGACCTCCACCGTGGAGCAATTCAGGTGAGTAACCATGAACAAGGAGGCGTGCTTGTCCGCCTATTTCTCCAAACCCAGTCAAACTATGAAAACTGATCTCCCCAAAAACCTCAAACGTGTGCTGGTCGTCGATGACGAAGAGGCCTTCACGAAAATGGTCAAACGCAACTTAGAGAGGGACCTGAAGTACATGGTTAAGTGCGTAAACCGCAGTGTCGAAACCATACGCGTAGCGCGTGAGTTTATGCCGGACATTATCTTTTTGGACGTGGTCATGCCGGAGGCTGACGGCGGGGATATTGCACTTCAGTTGCGCAGTGACCGGAAATTAAAACATATCCCGATCATTTTTGTCTCAGCCATGGTCTCCAAACGTGAGTCCCCAAACGGAGTCTATTCCAGCGGTGGAGACCTCTTTCTCGCGAAACCAACCAACACGGCTACCCTTATGCAGTGTATCGAGACGCATACCGCCAGTGAGGGATAGTCTCACCGATCTTAAGGAACCTCTAAATAGCCGTTTCGGTAAACCGCTGTTCGCGAATAACTGTAATGCGGATACTCCCAGGGTAGTGGAGTTCCTCCTCGATGCGCTTGCGGAGCCGGCGCGCCAGTTGGCGGGATGCCTCTTCACCTACCTTTTCCGGCTCGACGATGACCCTTATTTCCCTTCCCGCTTGAATTGCATAAGCGTCAATCACCCCAGGCTCCTCTTTAGCGATTTCCTCAATGCTCCGGACCCGTTCAATAAATCCTTCAATCGAGCTGGTTCGGGCGCCCGGACGTACTGCAGAAAGCGCATCGGCAACCATCACTAATCCAGCATAGGCGCTAATCGCCTCCACTTCCTCGTGGTGCGCAGCCACCGCATTCACAACTTTAGGATCTTCACTGTGACGCTTCAGTACCTCAGCACCCGCCACTGCGTGGCTTTTGTCGTATAGTTCATCGATACTTTTTCCAATGTCATGAAAAAGGCCTGCGCGTTTCGCAAGCGTACTGTCCAGTCCGATTTCAGCAGCGATGAGGGCGCAGATGTTCGCTACCTCAATCGAATGGTCCAAGGTGTTTTGATTGTTGGACAGTCTATAATGCAGTTTACCGACCAAATTTACGATTTCTGGATGAACCGAACCTAAACGCAAATTACGCACCGCTTGTTCGCCGAGTTCGATCACGTTTTCTGTCATCTCGCTCTCTGCCTTGGTCACTGCCTCCTCAATGCTTGCCGGGTGAATGCGTCCATCTTTGAGTAACGCTTCCAATGCAATCCTTGCGATTTCCCTGCGCACGGGGTCAAAGCATGACACCAGCACTGAGTCCGGCGTTTCATCTATCATCAAGGTCGTTCCGGTGACCTGCTCAAAGGTTCTAATATTCCTTCCCTCACGTCCAATAATGCGTCCTTTAAGATCTTCGCTGGGTAAGGTGATGACCGTAGCCGTTGCATTATTCATTGGTCTCGAGGTGATGCGCTGCATCGCCGCCAACAAAGTGCGCTGGGCAAGATCGTTGATTTCCTTTTCGGTTTTGCCCAGCTTTTCCACCCGCATGTCTTGAATGCTGTCCGCACATTCGACCTCAACCAACCGCATTAATTCGCGTTGTGCGGTGCTCTTGTCCATTTGCGACACCGCGTGGAGTTTCATTTGATATAGCCTACGCTGTTTTACGGCATCGTGTTTGCTCTGTTTGAGTTCGGCTTCCTCCTGTTTGACGAGGGACTCTTGTTCATCCAATCGGTTTTTAGCAAATGCGAGTTGGGCTTGCTTTTGTGTAACCTCATCCAGAGCGAGCTTGATCTTATGTTCTCGGTCTTCTAGCAAACGTTGCTGCTCAATGCGCTTCTGCTCCACCTCATTGAGCGCTTTGCTGTGCGCTTCACGTTGTGCAAGTTGTGTCTCCCGTAATTCAGCATCCATCTTCTCCCGGGCAGCTTGGATTTTGGAGTGCTCACGCCTGCGCATCCATCCGTAGATGATGAGGCCTATGATCGCACTTCCAAGCAAAAGGCCGCTGGTAAAATCAAATAACATTAGTGAGGAAGAACTTTTAGATAATTGTTAAGATGAGGTTAAGGTTGAGTACTGTGCAAAGAGTGGACAACAATATTTAATGAGGATACCCGCCTTAAATTGAACAGTGAGTTCTTTCGAAGAGGGTAAGGCACATTCCTGTGCACGCTTTCTCACTCACCCCCAGAGCCTGCGCAGAGTCGCGAAGCGGCCGTCGCCGGAGTGCGCTTCGTGGACCAGTTGAGGTTTGGGCAGTCGCTTCCTGCCGGTCGCCAGTTGCCAGGGCCTGGCGAGC
>PWZW01000169.1 GCA_003567255.1 Puniceicoccaceae bacterium
CCGGATCAATGTCGATGGCGAGCTCGCTCCGGGTGTTTACGCCAAGGACGTGATCCTGCACATCATCCGCAAACTGGGCACCAAGGGCGGTACGGGCTACGCCTACGAGTATGCCGGTTCAGTCTTCGACAACTTCTCCATGGAGGAGCGGATGACGGTTTGCAACATGTCGATCGAGGGCGGGGCCCGGGTTGGCTATGTGAACCCGGATGAAACTACTTTTGAATACCTCAAGGGCCGTCCCTACGCGCCCAAGGGCGAGGCTTGGGACGCGGCGGTTGAGCGTTGGGCCAGCTTCGCTTCGGATGCTGACTGCGTTTACGACGACATTGTCAATATCGATGCTGCCGACATCGCGCCGACCGTCACGTGGGGCATCACCCCAAGTCAGGGCATCTTCATCGATGAAAACATTCCTGAGCCGAAGGACGGCCGGGATGAAGGTGAATCGGCTTCGATTGCGGAAGCGCTCGAGCACATGAAGTTTGAAGGGGGCTCCCCGATCAAGGGTAAGCAGATCGACGTGGCCTTCCTCGGCTCCTGCACGAACGGCCGTTTGAGCGACCTCAAGGAGGTGGCCCATTACCTCAAGGGCCGCAAGGTGGCGGAGGGTGTGAAGGCGATTGTGGTGCCCGGCTCGCAGGGCGTCTCCATGCTGGCTGAGCAACTCGGCTACGATAAAGTTTTCAAGGACGCCGGCTTTGAGTGGCGTGGTGCCGGGTGCTCCATGTGCCTGGCCATGAATCCGGACAAGCTGATCGGTGATCAGCTTTGTGCGAGTTCTTCCAATCGAAACTTCAAAGGCCGTCAAGGTAGCCCGACCGGGCGTACTCTGCTGATGAGCCCGCTCATGGTGGCCGCTGCCGCCGTCGAAGGGCACGTCGCCGACGCCCGCGAGGTCTTCAGTGTGCCCGCCCGCAAAACGGCCTAGGCCGGCAACGGACCGAACCCGCAACCCAACCACTTAACTTTAGTATCCATGCCATCCACACCCATTAAGACAGTTTCCGGAACCGGCGTTTTTGTCGCCGGCGACGATATCGATACCGACCGGATCATCCCAGCCCGCTTCATGAAGTGCATCACCTTCGACGGGCTTGGTGACTACCTCTTCTACGACGTGCGCAAGACGGAGACCGGCGAGGACAAGCCGCATAACTTGAATGATTCCCGTTTTGCCAGTGCCTCCATCCTGGTGAGTGGAAACAACTTTGGTTGCGGGAGTTCTCGGGAGCACGCGCCTCAGGCCATCCAGCGCGCCGGCTTTAACGCGGTGATTGCCGGTAGCTTTGCCGAAATCTTTTTTGGAAATTCGACCAACCTCGGGGTGGTTTGCGTGGCCGCGGGAGATGCAGACCGCCGCAGGCTGGCCGACGCCATCGAGGCCGACCCCTCCCTCGAAGTGGTGATTGATGTCGAAGCCAAGGCCGTGCGCTTCGGTGAAGACGGTTTCGACGTAGAGATCAAGGAAGGTGCCCGGGAGAGTTTGCTGAACGGCACTTACGATCCGCTCGACGAGCTTTTGCAGGGTGCGGAGGCCGTCGACAAGACCGTCCACGAGCTCGGATATACCAAAGCTTGATTTGCCTTTTAGCTCCGGCTTGTCCAAAGGTATCCAGATGGATCTATTGGCCAACGCCGGAGTTTTTATTTACCCCCTCGCCTTGTGTTCACTGCTGGCCGCCTTTGTCACGATCGAGCGGATCTTTGCACTGCTACCCAATCGAGTCTGTCCGCCGGGCCTGCTTGAGGCTATCTTAAACGGGCAGGCCACGCAGCAGCGCGCCGATCCGCATTCCATCCTCGGGCGCATTTTGCTGTTTGGGCGCGAGCGTTCGAGCGATGCCGAGAGCTTGAAGGCGTTTGCCCGCCTGGAGGTGAACCGCATGGAGCGCGGCATCTTTTTGATCGAGGTGGTGGTCGGGGCGGCGCCGCTGCTCGGCTTGCTTGGAACGGTGACTGGTTTGACTCAGGTCTTTGGCAATTTCTCGGTAGAAACGGGCATGCCCGAGCCGGCGGCTTTTATCACGGGAATCGCACTCGCCTTGACCACCACGATCATCGGCCTGGCTATCGCCATTCCGGCGCTCATTGCCCACGCTTACCTGATGCGGAGGGTCGAATCGCTTGCCTCAAACATCCATGTTGCGGTGGAGTGCTTGAGTGACCAAGGGGATCCGCAAGCGTCCTTGGAAAAATCCGGCGGAACCATGACAGCTAAGGAGTCCGGGGCGTGAGTTTGATCGAAAGGCGGCGGCGTCAGCCGCAAATCAACATTGTACCGCTGGTCGACGTCTTAACCGTCCTCCTGTTTTTCTTTTTGGTGACGATGCAGTTTCGCCAGCTCAGCGCCCTGAACATCACCGCGCCGGAGATCCAGACCGCCGGGGAAAGCCGGATTCAGGAGCGGATCGTGATCGCGATTGATGCCGAGGGAGCGCTTTTTCTGAACGAGCGCTCGGTGTCCCGGGAGGAGTTGACCGAGGCGATGAGTATTGCTGGCGACGTCCAGGCGGACACGCCGGTCCTGGTGATCGCCGACGAGCAAACCGCGCTTCGGCACGTCACCGAGGTCATGGATATTTGTCGGAGTAACCGCCTTAACCGGATACGACTGCAATCGCGGTAGAAAATGCGCGCACCGCAGAGCGGGGGACCAGGGGAGGGGCTGCGGTAATTGCTTGGCCGGCGGGGGCAGGCGGCGGAGCCAACCTGCCTACGTTGACGCCGCTTACGCAGTTGAAATTCCGTAGGCGGGTTGGCTCTGCCGCCCGCTTGCTGCAGGTAGGGTTGCAGAACTTTGGCGGATTTTAACCGTTCATCAGAGCTTCAGCACCTATGCTGCTTGATTGGTTGCACAACGATGTGGGCGGGTTACCCCGTCGTTCGCAGTCCGCTGGCGATCGCGTTGACCGTTAAGAGCAGTTCATCGATCAGTGCATTGGCCTGCGGGAGATCTGGATCCATGCTGCGCCATTGCTGGATAAGTTCAATTTGGCGCAAGTGCAGGGGTTCCAGTGCTTTGGCGCGGGGCTGGAGGGTTTTGTCCAAACGCGGACGGCGCTCCGCCTGTGGGGTGCCGAAGAGCTTGAGCAGGTGGTTTTCGACGCTCTCGTACTCTTCCAGAATGTTTTCCATGAAGCGCTTCCGGAGGGCCTCATCCGGGACCAGGCTGGCATAACGCTCCATCAGGCTACGGTCCGCACTGCAATGGGCGGTTTCCACATTGGTCATCACATAGTTGAGGAAAGGCCAGGTTTTTAAGGCCTCGCTCAGCTGCGCAAAATCGGCCTCGGAAAGGCCGTCGAGGGCCTTACCCACGCCGTACCAACCGGGGAGAAAGAAGCGGGCTTGTGACCAGCTGAAGACCCAGGGAATGGCCCGGAGGTCGTCCAGGGTGCGGGCACCGGAGCGGCGGGCGGGCCGTGAGCCGATGCGGCTGCGTTCAAGGACGTCGAGCGGGGTGGCGGTCGCGTAAAAATCGATGAAGCCCGGCTGCTTGAGTAGTGACTGGTAGGTCTCCCGCGAGGTGTCCGCGAGTTTGGCAAAGATCTGGTCGAGGCCTTTCGGTGGATGGCTCGGTATGCGGGTTGACTGCAGCGAACAGTAGGCGGTTCCGGAGAGCAGCAAGGTCAGGTTATGACTTGCGGTGAGCGTGTTAGCGTATTTTTGGCCGATGGTTTCGCCTTGCTCGGTCAAGCGTATGTCGGAGTTGATCGTCCCGCTGGGCAAGGCTTCGAGGAAGCGGTGGGTCGGTCCGGCTCCCCGGCTGATGGTGCCGCCCCTGCCGTGAAAGAAGCGTACGCGGCAGCCGTGACGGGCGGCCGTTTTGGCGATGGCACTTTGCGAGGTGAACAGATTCCACTGACTGGAGAGAATGCCGCTGTCTTTATTACTGTCGCTGTAGCCGACCATGACCTGTTGGACGGGCCGGTTGATTTCATCCGGGATCATGGTCGCGCTTCCGTCGTCTGCGCCTTTTTTCACTAGTAACCGGTTGCGGCGATGGTGCCAGCGGTGCGAATTCTGACTGATCGGATGAGCCAAAAACTTGTCCAGAATGTCAGGCCCGCGCTGCAGGTCATCAATGGTTTCAAGGAGCGGGACCAGCGGAACCAGGCAGACCAGCCCGAAGTCGAGCTGCCGGAGCAAGCCGGCTTCGCGCGCGAGAAAGTAGAGCGCGAGCAGATCGGCGGGGGAGCGCGTCATGCTCAAAATAATCGATCCGATACCCTCTTCTCCGTAGAGGTTGATATGCCGGGCGACTTCGCGAAACGCGCCAATCGCGCCCTCGGCCTCTTTGCCCGGTTTGTCGGCCACGCCAAGCAGTGGGGTGGCGTCGTTCAGATGCTTGTTGAAAAAGTCGATTTTTGCTGCTTCCGACCAGCCGGAGTAACCGGTTTCCTCCATCCCGGCGGCGACCAGAATTTGGTCGATCGCGGTGTCGTGGTAGCCGCTGTTTTGGCGAATGTCCAGCGTTGCGAGGTGAAAGCCAAAAACTTCAGCCATGCGGAGCACGGGGTCGAGGTCGGCAGTGACCACGCGGTGAGCACCTACTTTTTTGAGGGAACTACGCAGACGGCGCAGGTCACCAGCCAGCTCAAAGCCGTAGTGGTAGTAGCGGCCGGCATCGGTTTGCTCACTGGGATCCAGCTCGACCGGAGGGAGCCGCTCAAGCACAAACGAGAGGTATTGCCGCCAGGGTTCAGCCGGATTGCGATTGGCGATGCTCGCCGCGTTTGGTCCACAGGTTGCGGCAAATTCGTCGAGCGCGCTGAGCAGGTCCGAGGGCGGTGATTGCAGATTGGCCGAAAGAGAAAGCTTTGAACGCAAAGCCTGTAGCTCCTTGGTCAAAAGATGCAGGGCGCTTCTGCGTAGATCGCGGAGCGATTCGCGGGTGACTTGCGGAGTGACCAGCGGGTGCCCGTCGCGGTCGCCGCCGACCCAGGTGCCGAAGCGAATGCGCGGCCAGGTGGCTGGGTCGTCTATGATCTCTGAGTCCCAGCCCACGGCCTTCCAGGCATCTATCAGATTGAGGTCGGAGCGGCGGACGGCGGAGGGGAAAACGTTGCAGAGGTAGTGGAGCAGGGTGGCGCGTTCAAGGGCGACTGTGGGCTTTTCCAGCAAGGTTTCCCCGGTGCGCCAGAGGCGCTCCAGCACGGCCTTGATCTGGTTGTCGATCTGATCCCTTTCCATCGGCGTGTACATCTGGTTCTCCAACTCGATGAGGAGAACGTAGAGTTCGCGGTGCTGCTCCATGACCGTGACCCGCTTGGCCTCGGTGGGGTGGGCCGTCAAGACGGGTTCGACCCTGAGGTAGGGGAGGGCTGCGGCAACGTCCGCCGCTTTCCAGCCGGTTTGTTTGAGGCGTTCGAGGTACCAGCCCCAGAGCCCGCGCTCTGCGCTGACCCCCCGCTCGCGCTCAGCCTGACGGCGCATCTGGTTTGAGGTGTTTTCCTCCACCATGTTGAGCAACTGGAATGAAATCGAGACGGCCTGAAGCATGGCGGGGGAGGTGCTCACCTCAGCGTCTTGGATTGCTGGTGCTTCATTGATCCACGGGAGGCGATCGGCGATGGCCTGTTCGCCCAGTTCGCAAAGCACTTCGCGAAAGCAGGACATCAGATGCAGGAGGTCGCGGTCGATCTTATCAAAGCCGGCGCGGAGACGTTCAGAACTGAGAACCATATCCCTTCAGTAGAAACATTCTGGCTAGTGAATAAAGCAATTTCCGTCGGTTGGCCCCCGTTTTTGGGTCGGGCGCTGGTGGCGGGGATGCTCAGGTTCCGCAAAAGGTTTGGTAGACGCGCTCGCTCGGTTCGGGCGGTTTGGTGTAGGTGTCCGGTACACCCTCCGCCTGGTAGGGATTCGTGAGGACTTGCAGGAGCGAGTGAAACGGGCCGAAGTCCCCGGCTTCGCTGGCGGCTTGCAAGCTGGTCTCCACGAGGTGATTGCGGGGAATCACCGCCGGATTTGCGGTATCCATTTGCGCCTGTACGGTACTCTCCGGTTTTGCTTCTGCTTCCAAGCGGAGGCGCCATGCGCCGTGCCACTTGGCGAACGTGGGGTTCCCCGCCAGCGGATGATCCTCAATTTGTAAAGTACTCAGCAGGCGAAAGGAGTTGGTGTAATCGGCGCGCGCTTCCTGAAGGCAGGCTAAGAGGCGATCAATCAGCCCGGCGTCTTCCGCTTTTGCTTCAAAAAGCCCCAGTTTGGTCCGCATTTGCCCCAGCCACGCCTCCTCATATTGTTTTGGGAAGCGCTCGATGACCTGATTAGCGCAGTCGATGGCGGCAGCGCGCTGCCCCGGCAGGAGTGGGAGCAGTGCTTCGGCGAGGCGGGCCAGGTTCCATTGTGCGATGGGGGCTTGCTTGCGGTAAGCGTAGCGGCCGTGATGGTCGATGGAGCTGAAGACCGTCTCCGGGTTGTAGGCGTCCATGAAGGCGCAGGGACCGTAGTCGATCGTCTCGCCACTGAGGGCCATGTTGTCCGTATTCATCACTCCGTGAATAAAGCCAACCGCTTGCCACCGGGCGATGAGTCCGGCGAGGTCAGCCCCGAAGCGGGCGAGGAGCGCGGCGTAGGGTTGCGGGGCTTCGCTCAACTCGGGGTAGTGTCTGGCCAGGGTGTAGTCGGCCAGTGCCCGGAGGTCGCCTGGATCGCCCTCCGCCGCCGCGTACTCAAAGGTGCCGATGCGGAGGTGACTTTTGGATACACGGGTGAGGATGGCGCCTGGGTTGGCCCCGTCGCGCAATACCGATTCCCCCGTGGTGACCACTGCCAGACTGCGGGTGGTCGGGATGCCCAGGGCGTGCATGGCTTCGCTGATCAAATATTCCCGCAGCATGGGGCCCAGTGCGGCCCGGCCGTCTCCACGCCTGGAAAAGGGAGTCCGCCCGGCGCCTTTTAACTGAATATCCCGCAGTTCACCTTCCGGAGTGCGCTGCTCTCCGAGAAGGATGGCCCGCCCATCACCAAGCAGGGTGAAATGTCCAAACTGATGGCCTGCGTAGGCTTGGGCGATGGGGCGTGCACCGGGGGGCAGCGTGTTTCCGGAAAAAATGCCTGCGCCCGCGGCCCCCGCCAAACTTTCTTCCGGCAAGCCCAGGGCACGGGCCAGAGGGCGATTGAAACAGCACAGTTGAGGCGCTGCGACGGCCTCCGGGTGGGCCGCTTGGTGAAATGCCGACGGGAGGGTGGTGTAGCTGTGTTCCAGCTGCCAAGCGGGTGATTTTGTCTGCGCGGCAGATTGTTCCATGAGGAGGAGGGTATGCCCTGGCAAGTTCCCCGCAAGGTTAAGCATGGATTGACGCTTTGAAAAATCTCGACCCCTTGCGCGGTAAACTCTCTTTTACCCTTATGAATGTTCAGATCGGCACTCCCTTTAAATCGTCTGCGACAAAAGTCCTGCTTTGCGGCTCTGGAGAGCTCGGTAAAGAGGTGGTGATCGAGCTTCAGCGCTACGGTGTCGAGGTGATTGCCGTCGATGCCTATGCCAACGCTCCGGCCATGCAGGTGGCCGACCGCGCGGTGGTGGTTTCCATGCTGGATGGCCCCGCGCTGCGGCGGACGATCGAGGCGGAGCGGCCGGACTTTGTTGTGCCCGAGGTCGAGGCAATCGCCACGGAGGTCTTGGCAGCGCTGGAAGCGGAAGGGCTCACCACGGTGATCCCCACCGCGCGGGCCGCGCAATTGACGATGAACCGGGAGGGCATCCGTCGCTTGGCTGCGGAGGAGCTGGGTTTGCAAACCTCCCCGTACCGTTTTGCCGCTGATCGTGCCGAGTTT
This sequence comes from Puniceicoccaceae bacterium, assembly GCA_003567255.1. Taxonomy (GTDB): domain Bacteria; phylum Verrucomicrobiota; class Verrucomicrobiia; order Opitutales; family Coraliomargaritaceae; genus T3Sed10-183. The sequence goes on from PWZW01000169.1 coordinate 7,789, forward strand.
GAGGCGGCGGTCAAAGCCATCGGCCTGCCCTGCGTGGTCAAGCCGATCATGAGCTCCTCGGGGAAGGGGCAGAGTACCTTGCGAGAGCTCAGCCAGCTGGATGCGGTTTGGGAGTACGCTCAGGCAGGCGGGCGTGCCGGGCGGGGCAAGGTCATTGTCGAAGGCTTTGTCGAGTTTGACTACGAAATCACGCTGCTCACCGTGCGTCACGCTGGCGGCACCGCCTTTTGCGCCCCCATTGGGCACATCCAAGTCGACGGCGACTATCGCGAGTCCTGGCAACCGCAGCCAATGGCAGACGCCGCACTCGACAAAGCCCGCGCCTACGCGGAGCAAATCACTTCTGCGCTCGGCGGACGCGGCATTTTTGGAGTCGAGCTTTTCGTGAAAGGTGACGAAGTTATTTTCAGCGAGGTGTCTCCCCGCCCGCATGACACCGGGATGGTGACTATGGTGGGGCAGGATTTGTCACAGTTTGCGCTGCACGCCCGGGCGATCCTTGGCTTACCTGTACCAAACATCGTTCAGCGAGGCCCCGCCGCCTCCTGCGTGATTTTAGCCGAGGGTCATTCGGAGGATGTGCGCTATGGCGGCTTGGAAAACGCGCTCGCCGAGCCGGATACGCAGCTCCGCTTGTTTGGGAAGCCCGGGGTCGAGGGCCGGCGGCGGATGGGGGTTGCCCTCGCGCTCGGAGAAACCATCGAAAAAGCGCGCGCGAAGGCAAGGCGTGCCGCGGCCGCGGTAAAGCTTGACCTTTAGGCGGATTTTGAGGGCGGACGCTCCCCGGCGGGAACGCTTTTTCACGAAATTTAGCATCGCCTCAGTGGGGCCCACCTTTATGGATGCTGAGGGTAAACACTCTTAAATTCAACTAAGCGTCCTATGCTTTGGTACTACGAAAAAAACGGTCAGCAAAACGGCCCTGTTTCTGAAGATGAGCTCAAGGAACTCGTGCAGGCGGGTGAGCTCCGCGAATCCAATTTAGTCTGGAAACAGGGTATGGAAGACTGGAAACCTTACACCGAGGTTTTCGCCCAAGAGCCGACCTCCGGCAGCGGACTCAAGTTGCGTACCCCTCAAAGGCAAAATGAGCCGGAAGAGGCATGGACCACATCGGTCACTCCGGGAGCAACGAACTCAGGCAAGGAAAGCACCGGAGCCGAGGGTTTTTATCGGCAAGCCGCGCCCGGCGCAGGAAAGACTCCGGGGGAGGTCAGGACAAACGCTGAGCTGCGTAAATCGGCCCGGGACGCCCTCTCCGGCCAATGGTTTTCCGCTGCCAGGATGACTGCGATTTACGTGCTGATTAACATGTTCACCAGCCTGATCCCGGCGGTGGGAAGCATCGTGCAGTGGCTGATTGGCGGGCCGCTGCTGCGCGGATACGCGTCGTTTTTCTTGAAAAGCACGCGGGGCCAGGCGACCGACCTTGGAAACCTTTTCAGTGGCTTCGGCCGCTTCTGGCACGCTTGTGGGATCTATATTGTATCCGGATCTTTGATCTTACTTGCTTCCTTCGCTGGTGCGGTGCCGGGGATTGTATTGGTTTTTCTTACAGAAGATCTGAATGCCGCTGCCGGAATTGCCTTCGGCATCCTTGTTTTTGGCGCGTTCGTGGGTGGGGCTTACATGTATATCCGCTACGCGATGATCTACTTTATTTCAAATGATATTCCCGAGGTCGGGGTGCTCGAAACGCTTAAAGCAAGTGCCGAAATGATGGATGGTTCCAAAAAGAAGCTGATGTTCCTTACCTTCAGCTTCTTCGGTTGGCACCTCCTTGGCGTCTTGACCTTTGGTATCGGCCTGCTCTGGAGTTTCCCTTACATGATGTCCGCTTTCGCAGCCTTTTACGATGACTTGCGCAATGAGCGTTAGCGCGTATCGTTTTAAAACTACGTTCGTGTTTTAAAAAAGCGCTAACTGAGGGTCTGAAGGAGGGGTCCAGGGGCGAAGGCACTCCGGACTGTCAAAGGCAGGCTTATTCACTTCAGGCGAAACGGGATGAAACTCGAGCGCTGCTTCCGCCTTGCATCGATCCGCCTTGTCCGCTGGTCCCCGCAGCCAGGCGTCGGCCGAATCAAAACGAATAAACAGGGGCATGCGGTGATGGATCCGGGCAACGGTGGGATCGGCCGCGCGGGTCAACAAAACACAGGCCGCTGCCTGCGTACCCTGATCAAGCAGGAGCGCAGCGACCAACAGGATCGGCGACGCTGTGCTGAAGAGGTAGTGGGGCTGGGGAGGCTTCGTCGAGCGGTCCCACTCGTAAAACCCACTGATCGGCACGAGGGCACGCTGCCCTCGCCATGCGGCTGCAAAGGTCGGTTTCTCCGCGGCAGTCTCACTCCGGGCATTGATCAGGAGGGGGGCCTTTGCCTTTGCTTGAAATCCCCAGGGATGTGGAGCCCAGGTCAACGCCTTGGCCGCGTCGATCTCGGCTGGCCGAAGCAGTTTGATCTCGCTACCCGGCGCTATGTTGTAGTGCTTTGCCGGGGCTGAGCCACTGGGGTCGGCGCCGAGGAGTGACCGTAGCCGGGCGCCATCGAAGGCTTGGACAAAACGTCCGCACATGCCTCAGGTTCGGGCCCGGGCCCAAATGCGGAGAGATTTCAGGAGGAAAAGCTCGAAAGCGGCCGCCTCGTTGAGATTTAGCTCCAGTAAGCCGCTTGTTTTTTCGAGGGCTTCAGTGACGTGGTTGAGGGCGAGGATGATCTTGGTACTGGTCTCCGGCGCGTCTTTCAGACGTCGCTTCGCAAAGGCAGCGGTAGCCCTTTCGATCTGCGCGTACAATTGCTTGCGCAGGCCCCGGCTCAGCCCCGCTTCAAGGGCGGCTTGTTGGTCGTCAGTCATGTCTTCCGGCAAGTCCTCGCGACCCAGTTTTACGCTGGTCTTGGTCAGCTCGGTGAGGAGGATTTGGAAGCGGGCGTTGAGCCCGTAGGCACCAAAGATGGCCTCGGCGATTTCACTTTTGGCCCGTGGTCCATCCACCGCCTTGCCGATCCAGCTTTGGTAGTCGTCCAGCCAGGATTGCCATTCTACCGCGTTGAGGGCGGGGGAGTCGGCCGGGATGCGAAAGTTGAAGCAGCGACTCCGGATCGTATCAAGTAGATCATACGGCCGGGTGGAAAGCAGAAAGAGGGTGGTGTCTTCAGGGGGCTCTTCGAGGGTTTTCAAAAAAGCGTTGGCGGCTTGGATATTCATCCGGTCCGCTTCCACGAGGATACCGACTTTACGGCCCCCGCCGTGTGAGCTTTTTTGCACATTGCCGACGAGGTAGCGAATGCTGTTGGGCGGAAATTCGCCCCCTTCCTTGCGCCCGATGGGAATGATCCGCGTCTTCCCCGCGGGCCGGACAAAAAAGCAGTCGGGGTGCTTCACCGGGGGTAGTTCGCTTTGCAGAAGGTGCTGCGCGATGCTCAGGGCGATGGCCTCGAGGGTGCCGAGGTCCTCCCCGTGCAGCAAGATGCCGTGCGCCAGACGCTTGCGCTCAAGCGAGCGTTCCAGTACTTCGACCGGGCGTGATCCGCGGAGATGCTCAGGTAAAGCGTCGGCTAATTTCATCCCAAATTTGTCCTTCCAGGGTTTTGATCGACGATGTGCCGTCGACCACAAAAAAGCGTTCTGGCTCCGCCTCGGCGAGGGTTAGGTAGCCCCGTCGCACGTTTTCGTAAAAGGCCAGTGCCTCCGACTCCATCCGGTCAAGTTTGCCGTCGGTCCGGGCCCGCGCCCGCTCCAGCCCGGTCGCAGCCGGGATGTCTACGAGGATGGTGAGGTCGGGGACCCGTTGGCCAATGGCAAAGCGGTTGACCGCTTCCACCGCCTCCGGTGCGAGCGCGCGGGCGACGCCCTGGTAGACTGTGGTCGAATCAAGGAAACGGTCGCACAGGACCCACTGGCCGTCGTCGAGCGCGGGTTGCAGCACCTCGCGCACGAGCTGGGCGCGGCTGGCGGCAAAGAGGAGGAGCTCTGCCTCCGCGCACATATTTTTGCCCGCCGGGTTGTGTTTGAGGAGGTCGCGGACGATCTCGCCGATCGCGGTCCCACCGGGCTCACGGGTTATGAGCGGAGCCTGCCCCTTTGCGCCGAGGCGCTTGGCAAGGGCCGCTAGCTGGGTGGATTTGCCACAACCTTCCCCACCTTCAAAGGTTATGAAAACTCCGCTTGCCTTGGGTTGCCTCATGTTTTCGGGGGATGGTGGATGCTCCGGTTTACCAAGTTTGAATGAAGCTCTCGATCTCTCCGATGGAGGGGCTTTTCGCGGTCCGGACGTAGAGTCCGGAGGTAGCCACAGCCATGGTGAGCGAAGCCTCCGGCGAGAGCCCAAGCATCCGCGCGGTCACAAAGCCAGCGTTGAAGTGGTCGCCCGCCCCGGTTGTGATTTTCGGATCTTCGGTGTAAGGCCCTTTCACGTACACGCTTTCGTCGCGCGTCGCACAGGCGGCCCCGGTACTGGGGTGGACCACTACGGTACCGATCTTTAGCTGATTGCGGATCCGGCTGGCCATTTTTTTCAAATCCTCAGGCTCGGCACCGAGCGGGGAAAACCCGAGGATGGCGTCGACTTGCTGCGCTTCCTTCAGGTTCAGCCCGAGGATGGCGTGGCCGTGCGACTGAAAGCGCGAGATGATTTTCAGGACATTGCTGATGTCCCCCCGCGAGCGTTTTTGGGGGTCTGCCAAATCGAAGAAAAAGACCCGGTTGTCGTGCGGGGGGAGGTGGGCGAGCACACGGTCGAGGAAGGCATTAAAGATCGATGACATGTTTGGGATCATCGTCCAGTTCACCATGGCGATCAGGTCAGCCCGGGAAAAAGCATCCAAAAACGCGCCTTCCCCCATCTTGGTAATGATTTGCTCATAGCTGATCAAATCCATGCTCGCCATGGACCCGAGCATGATCTTGCCGTCGGTGAATTCCGCGGCGTGCGTGATGCCCGGTTCCACCAAGCTGACCGCCTCGGTTTGCTCAGCAAACTGCTTGAACACAGGATGAATTTCCGGATCTCCCAACGCTCCGATATAGCGGACTTTGATGCCGAGGGCGCGCTGCGCGTTTGCCATGATCGGCCCGTTTCCGCCCAGTTTATCCACCACCGGGGCCAGTTCAATATTCGTGCTCTTCCCGGCGGCATCGGCGATCCGCTCCGCGAAAGCGGAAATGGTTTTGAGCGGAGTGTAGTTTTCCCCTTGGCCGGAGCGCTGGTCGACGGGACGGACGATTTTATCGACAAAGCCGTCCAGCCCGACGAGGGCGGATTTTTCAAAAACCGAAGAGGCTTTTTCGCTAAGTTCTTTGAGGGTGCGTTCGCTTGAGTTCATGCAGTATGCAGCAGTGGGTTAAAATGTGCCTTCGATAAGACGGCTATTTGCTATGCCTAGGTGCTTCCCGAGGCTGCCGCAACCCCTTTTCGCAGAAGCTTGCTCTGCGGGTTTTTTGACTTGGCTTGTTTGTCTGCTTGCAGGAATGCGCGCTTCCTGTTGGCTTTAGAAAGAAAGGAACTTTCGGGTTTCAAAACAAACTGTTTAAGCAATGCTCACAAGCCACTTCGCCTCTTTTCTTATCGTTGCCAGTAACCCCGGTCCACTGTCGTACTTCGCTCAGTCCAATCTCGCCGGGAAGGTCATTATTTTTATCCTGATCATCTGTAGCTTCATCGCCTGGTCGGTGATGCTGGGGAAGTGGATGGAGCTTTCGAAAATGATTCAGCTGAACCGCCGCTTTGAGCGCTCGGCCAGCAAAGAGTCCCACCTCCTCGCGCTCGACCCCGCAAAGCTTACCAAATCAAAAGCGCCCTATGCCGTGCTAACGTCCGATGCGATCACCGCCTTCTTCCGCTACGGCGGGCGTGAGGTCAGCACCGATGTCCAGCGCACCGCCCTGCGGATTGGCCATGTTGAGAATGCTTTGCAACGCGCCGTTGCTGAGCAGACCGTGCGCTACGAATCGAAGATGGTCGTGCTCGGTTCCATCGTGACGGGCGCCCCTTTCCTTGGTTTGCTCGGTACGGTTTGGGGGGTGATGGATGCCTTTGGCGGGCTCATCGGGAGTAGCAGTGCGACCCTCCAGAGCCTCGCCCCCGGGGTCTCCGGTGCCCTCCTCACCACGGTGGCGGGGCTGATCGTCGCCATTCCTTCCGTCTTTGGTTACAACTTCCTCCTCCAGTCCACTAAAACCGCCATGGTCGAGTTGGAAAACTACGCCAGTACGGTGGCAGACCGGATTGAACTGGAGGCCCAGGCGGCCGCCGTAGGCGAAGACTAAAACCGGATTTTCCAGAGGCTCATGGCACGCAAATTTCATCGTAAGGACCGGCTCTCCGCCCTCTCGGAGATCAACGTCACGCCCTTGATCGACCTCGCTTTCGCCTTGTTGATTATTTTTATGATCACGACGCCGCTCCTTGAGCAGACCATCGACGTCAATTTGCCGCTCGAATCGGCCAGTCCGCAGCAGGACCGCGACACTAACTTTCAAACCGTCACGATTGATGGCGACGGCCTTTACTTCTGGGGGGACGAGCGGGTCAGCACTGCCCAGTTACGCGATCGCCTGGCGCTCACCGCCCAGGATCGCGATCCCCCGGTCCTCAGCATTCGGGCAGACGCGCAGTTACCTTATCAGCGGGTCATCACGCTAATGGATATGATCAAGCAGAACAATCTGAGCCGGATCAGTCTCGATACGCGGGTGGATTAAGCGTTTGGCGGTACCGTCTCCGCTTTCGGCAGCCCGCATTGTTCGCACAGTGCAGTCCACTCCCGTACCCTTGCTGCGGGCGTTTGTGGGGCCTCAGCGGCGCCTACCTTGACGGCATCGGTCAACCGTGGGCGGTCTCCTTTTTTTCGGCTGATGCCGATGCGCTGCGGGCAGTGCAAGGTTTGGGCGAGGAGATCGGCGAGGGTGCTTTCCTCAAATACAAACACCGTTTCCGGTAAATCCTCCCGCAGCTTGGCAAACTGTCGGCGGGCGGCACGCGGTGAGGGGTCGATGTAGACCACCCGCTCAGCCAACCCCCGGTCGCAGAGCAGCTTCAGCGCCTTGGAGCGGCTGCAGAGGGTCAGCGCAAAGTCGGGGCGCGCTGCCCGGATGCGCGCCAACAGTGCTTCGCTGGCCCTAAGCAAGCGGGCATCCTCGGGCAGCAGCATCCAAACGTTGGTTCGACGCTCAAGCGTCCCTAGGCCGCGCCTTTTTAGATGTTTGATCAGCAGGTTTCGCTTCGGGTCGAGCCGCAAGCGTTCGGGCGTTTTTTTGTAATTTCCCCAGCGGTCGTGCATCCACAGCCAGTCGGCGGTGCGCTCATCAGTGCTGCTTACATAGCGCTCGAGCCAATCATTGAGCGCCAGGGTGACGTCGACGGCCGTTTTTTCACACGCGATGGGCTCAATTTTCAATTGAGCACGGAAAAAACCCGTGCGCTCCAGGGCCACACCAAAAACATCCGCTGCGTAGTGTTCTGCCAGAATGCCCGGGAGTTCGGTGCTGGATGCAGGGCGTCCGAAGAAGCTCAACAATGCACCTGAGCGCCCCGCCTTCTGATCAAAGAGCACCCCGACGGTTTCGCCTTCCCGGAGCCCACGGCGGGCCATGGTGTAGCCCTCTTTGCGTGAGAGCAGCTGCACCCCGTGTTGCGAGCGGGTTTCCTTGACCCAGCGGTCCAGCTTCGGCGAGGCGAGGGGACGGAAGATGGCCGAGGTGGGGTGGATGGCGTGTTCCAGTAGTGCGGGCATCACTGTGATGGCCTCGGTGAGCGTAAGGTGGGGGATCCCCAGGATAGCCGCACGGGCCGGGTGTGCCCGACTAAACCGTGCTTCGATCAACGTCCGCGTGGCCGCGTCGATCGCAAACATTTGCCGGAGCCGCGCCTTCCTGAGGTGAGGGAGTATCAGCACAAGCAGTCCGGTCTCAATCACCCGGCGGCTGTGCTCGCGGTAGATTTTCTGCCGCCATGCAGCCCCCTTTTCGGGGAAGGCGGCTTTTAAATTCGCCAGGGTGGTGCGTTTGCGCTTCGGCTTCACCGGCCCAATCACCGCGCCGAGGACGAGGCAGAGCATGGCGAGGCAGGGCTCGGGTAGCCGGGCCAGTACTGCTCCGAGAATACGGATTAGAAAAAGCACACCGAGAGCATAGAGCGGAGTGGGGGAGGTTGAGCAAGCTCAAGCATCGCTAAAATATCGCTTTGACCCCGTCGCCGACTTGTTTTCTTTGGAGTGCTTCGAGTTTCGTCTCATTTACCAAACCGCCCAATCGTATGATCGATATCAAATACCTTCGCGAAAATCCGGACGCCGTCCGCACCGCCCTGGCTAAAAAGAAGTTTTCCTGTGATCTGGACACCGTCCTCGCGTTTGACACCGAGCGCCGGACCAAAATCACCGAGGCCGAACAAGCGAAGTCCGAGCAAAACAGCGCGAACAAAGCGATGGCACAATTGCCCAAGGGCTCGCCCGAATTTCTTGAAAAAGTTAAGGAGATGAAGGCTGTTGCGGCTCGGGTGAAGGCGCTCGAAGCGGAGGTCCGCACGGTCGAGGAGCGTTTTCAGGCCGCCTTCCTCACCATCCCAAACCTTCCCCATACCTCCGTACCCGAGGGCAAGACGGAGGATGATAACCAAGTTTTTTCCACTTGGGGCGATCTCGAGACCAAGCCCGCGCACGCCGTTCCACACTGGGATATCCCGTGGTTTGATCAGCTGATTGATTTTGAGCGAGGGGTCAAAGCGGCCGGTGCCGGCTTCCCTTTTTATGTCGGAGACATGGCCCGCCTGGTGCGTGCCCTCATCCATCTCTTTCTCGAAAGCGCCCGTAAAAACGGCTACGAGGAGGTCCTGCCACCGATTGTGGTTAACGCGGCCAGTGCCACGGCCACCGGGCAGTTGCCCGACAAGGAAGGGCAAATGTACTACGACCCCAACGAGGGCCTCTACCTTATCCCGACCGCCGAGGTACCGGTGACGAATTTTTACCGCGACGAAATTCTCCCCGCCGAAGCCCTCCCCATCTGCCGCTGCGCCTACACCCCCTGCTTCCGCCGTGAGGCTGGAAGTTGGGGCAGCCACGTCCGCGGGCTCAACCGGCTCCACCAGTTCGATAAGGTTGAGTTGGTCAAATGGACCGACGCCGAAAGCAGCTTTGACGAACTTGAAAAGCTCCGCGTCGATGTCGAGGGCATCCTCCAGGCGCTGGACCTGCCTTACCGCGTCCTGCTGATGTGCGGGGGCGACATCGGCTTCCCTCACGCCAAACAGTACGACCTCGAGGTCTACGCCCACGGGCAGGGTCGCTGGTTGGAAGTGTCGAGCTGTAGCAACTTCACCGACTTCCAGGCTCGTCGCGCCGGCATCCGCTACCGCGGCCCCGACGGCAAGCCCGTCACCGCCCATACGCTCAACGGTTCCGGCCTCGCCATACCACGCGTCCTCGCTGCAATTCTGGAAAACAACCTCCAGGCCGACGGCACCGTGCGCGTGCCGCAAGTCTTGCAAGCTTTCATGGGCCAGGAAACCATTGGCTTTACCAAGTGAGGCAGCCCTGCGGCGCACGCTTGACCTCCCTCCCTAAAAAACGCCTTATACACCTATTATGATTATTGAGCCCCGCATCCGAGGATTTGTTTGTATCACCGCACACCCCGAAGGCTGTGCCGCCAAAGTGCAAGAGGAGATCGATTTCTGCCGGAGCCAGCAGGCCCCGGCCGATGGTCCCCGAAAAGTCCTCGTGATTGGGGCCTCCACTGGCTACGGCCTCTCCTCGCGGATCGCCGCCGCCTTCGGCCACGGGGCCGACACCCTCGGCGTCTTCTTCGAGCGCCCCTCCGCCAAGGGCAAGCCCGCCAGCGCAGGTTGGTACAACAGTGTCGCCGTTGAGAAAGCCGCCCACCAAGCCGGGCTCTACGCCTCCAGTATCAATGGCGATGCCTTTTCTGATGAGATTAAGGCCGAGACCATCGAGCGGATCAAAAAAGACCTTGGGCAAGTGGACCTCGTGGTTTACAGCCTTGCCTCTCCCCGCCGGACCGATCCCAAGACCGGGGAGACCTACCGCTCCGTCCTCAAGCCCATCGGCCAGCCCTACGCCAACCAAAGCCTGGATACGGACAAAGGTGAAATCATCGAGGTCGCTATGGAGCCCGCCTCGCAAGAGGAAATCGACGCCACCGTTAAAGTCATGGGTGGGGAAGATTGGGAGCTCTGGATGGACGCCCTGAGCGAAGCCGGAGTGCTGGCCCCAGAAGCCAAGACCGTGGCCTACTCCTACATCGGCCCCGAGCTCACTTGGCCGATCTACACCAATGGCACGATTGGTATGGCGAAAAAAGACGTCGAGCGCGCCGCCCGTGAAATCACTGACAAACACGGTTGCCAAGCTCTCGTCTCGATCAATAAAGCCCTCGTCACCCAAGCGAGCTCGGCCATCCCCGTCGTCCCCCTCTACATCTCCATCCTCTTCAAGTTGATGAAGGAAAAAGGCACCCACGAAGGGTGCATTGAGCAAATGGTCCGCCTCTTCAACGACCACCTGTACAGCACTGCAGGACCCACCCTTGACGACGACGGCCGCATCCGTCTCGACGACCTTGAAATGCAGCCCGACATCCAAGCCGCCGTCGCCAAAATCTGGCCCACCGTGAACACCGGCAACCTCAATGAGTTGACCGACTTCGGCGGCTATCAAAAAGACTTTCTCGAGTTGTTTGGTTTTGGCCTTTGTGGCGTCGATTACACTGTCGACACCGCAGTCGATCACCCCCTCCCGAGCGCCGAGGGGTAGGGCTGTCTTAGGAAAAGCGTAGCCGAACCTCTTAAGGTTTGGACCGGACGCCTCGCTTGCGATTTTCAGCGCATAAGCCTTGGAGGTCGTTCCCGCAAATCGCGCAAAAATTCAAAGATTTACGAAATGACCCCATTGGAGTCCTCTGGGCATTGACCACTTTAGCGTTCGGGGAAGCTCTCTACCTTGATTCCTTCAAACGGAGCGAAGTCTCCATTGTTGCTCGTCCGGATGCGTGTCAGACCGTGCGCCCGCATGGTCGCTACGATGTTGGCGTCATGGATGCGTTTGCCCTTCAATCCGTGGGCATTCACGAGAGCGAGCAGTTGCTCCGCCACATCTGCGTTCTCGTCGAGCAATTGGACGCAAGCTTGAAACTCGCGGATGTTCTCGAGCGCCTCTGTGGAAGTGAGGCCCAATCCGTTGGCTTCCGTTGGTCGGGTCGCCACCACAAGGTACTCGCGGAAGATCTGGCCGCTGGCGAAGAGGCGATGCTCGCCGGCCATGCCCGCTTCGAGGAAAGCCAGCGCTGCGGAATGTTGGAGCCGGCTTGTGTCCGTGCTTGTCAATAGGACGTTCGTATCGATGAAGCAGCGTCTATCGTCCGTCATCGCCGTAGATGGATTCCCGGTTCCAGTCGTTTTGCGTGTGGCCAGTGGAGACCGTATTCAAACGCAGGGCTCGCCGTGAGTCCTCGGCTGAAGCCGGTGGTAGCATCCGTGCCGCGTCACTGAGCAAGGCTTCGACTTCCTTCTGCAGAGACCGCCGGTGGCGATGGGCGCGGTGTTTTAGCCCCTCCAGTGTGGCATCGTCCAAATTTCGGATGTGTAGCGATTTCATACTGGTATTAAAATGCTACCACATGATTTGTCAACATGGCCGAGCGGGAGATTGAGAAAGCGCGCTGAACTCGACGGTTTACGCTTGTGGTGAGCTTGGCAAGATCGCCAAGGTGCAAAGGTTGGACAAATTTTCTCTATTCCATTAACCACTGCGCCAGCTTCTATCCCGCGAAGGCGTCATACAGAAGGAGCACCATTAAAGGCTCCGATGAATGCACCTTCGATCCGTTCAAGCTCTTCATCCGTTATCTCGCTAAATTGCCCACGCTTGCTTCTGGAAAGCTTACCCTGGTTTTGATGAAGCAGTTGCAACAGTAAGTCACACCTTCTATCAGGAAGGTCGACCGCTTCTAAAACGGCCGCCCTTGCGGCATCATAGTTTCGTAAGAAACGTAATTCTTGGGAAACATCTTCGCGAATCGTAATTGCTACCGTTTTTGCCAGATACTCCGATTGTGTTGTCAGGTCTGGGTATCGGAAATAGCTGCGGAGTTGTTTGGCATTTAGCAGGGTCAATCGTCCCGCATCATCCACCTCGTAATCTGCCATCGCTAATAACGACTTGGAGTAGTCCTCAAGCGCTTTGTCGTATTCGCCCATGCGCCTTAGCATGGTCGCGGAAACTGGCAACATAAGCCCGGTTTTCATCAGGCCACCGCGATGTAGGATATCGTGAATCAAAAAACGATGCAGTCGACCATTACCATCCTCAAACGGATGGATGAAAACAAAACTGAACGCTATGATCGCGGCACGAACCAGAGGCGGCACCTCGTGACTCGCTTCGGCGCACGACGCCAGCGCCTCCATCATTTCAGGCACCCACTCAGGTGGGGGGCAAACGTAGTGTATGCGCTGTGTGAAATTAGGTAATTGCTGTCCGACGTAGCTCTGGTCTGTCCGAAAGCCCTCTGCGGAATAGCGAGGGTCAACAATCAGGTTCTGCTTTTCTTTCAAGGACTGCTCCTGCAAGAGCATCCAAAGATTATGTGCGCCAGCGTCGCGCAATAGGGCAACAAAGCGTTCACGCCGACTCGCCTGCGGCATGGTTTCTCGTTCGATATCATACGTCGAACGCGTTTCTTGCAAGTAAAGGTAATCATTGGCTCGCGAAAATAACTCTGGCGGAAAATCCCGCATGAGATTCTCCATCTCAATTTCAAGAGGAGCCGAAATGGCAACTTCCAATGCCCTACTACGCCGAACGAGCGGACAGTAACTGACATGCCCGAGAAGATTATCGCGAACACGCCAGCGTGGGACCCGCTTAGACTCATCCGCGACAATGTATTTCTTGGGGTCCAGTGCATCGACATAGTTCCCCCCAACGGCCACCGAAAGCGAGAGTTCCTTTTCTGTCAGCCACTCATAGAAAAATCCGGCTAGTCGAGCGTAGCGCCCCGTGGGTTTGGCCTGCACCATTGAGACGATTAGCTCAGGATCAATCGTCGCGAAAAGATCGGCCAATACTGCCAAATGCACGCCTTCATGCTTCAGTGCAAACTCAAGATGGTGGGCCAAATCATCCATCTTGGGCTTATAGTGGGCGGGAAAAGTCCGCTCGACGGAGCCATCCGGCCCAGTGCGTTCTTTCATCCGTGTCCCTATGACTGATGCCAAGGGAAGCGGGTGGTTTGGCAGGTCGTAGGCTTCAACCAGCCACCGATAACCCAGAAGATCCATGATAAGCAGTTTTTTTATTAAAGCATAAAATTGCTACAAATCACTTAAACTTGCAACAAAATAATTAGAAAACGAGAGCCCGGCTACAAAACGATTAAACAGGGTAACGTGGAGGCAACTGTCCGTTATTACGCTCCAAAACCAATAACCTTGCTATAAAATCGATTTAAAA
>PWZW01000267.1 GCA_003567255.1 Puniceicoccaceae bacterium
GCGGCGGAACCTTGCAGGTTATCAGAAAATAACCGGTTCCAATCAATTTTCGCGCCTCCAGCGCCGATGCAGGCACCTTTTAATCCTCAGCCAGCCAGAGGAGTTCGTAGGGCTCGAGCTCCAAGGTATCGCGAGTCGATACCGTGCGGTCGCTCAGCTCGTCTTTGAAAAAGTGGGCAAGGCCTTCGGTACGTAAATTGCGCATATTCACGACTTGGGGCGCGTCGGAGAAGTTTGCCACGATCACCAGCATGTTTCCCTCGTTCCAACGAAGGTAGCTCATGACGTGGGTGTTTTCCGTACTGAGGAGACGCATCTGGCTGCCGGTGAGTGCCGGACAGTTTTTGCGCGCGGCGAAGAGCGCTTGCATATCCCGGAAGATCCGCGCTCTGGGAGATTTCTTTTTCTTCAACTCGTTCAGCAGCGTCCAGTTCATCTTTGGTCGATGAATCCAGCGGCTGTCTTCCTTCTTTTCCTTATCCTTGAGATAGTTGTACTCGTTGAGAATGCCCCACTCTTCTCCCAGAAAAATTAGCGGGATCCCACCAATGGTGCACAGCACGCCATAGAGCATCCGAATCCGGCGAATGGCCATGTCCATCAGGACCGAATCCTTGGTCTTGATGGCTTGCTCAAGCCCGGCCAGTGAGGCCATGGTTCCGGACACCCGCATATCGCCGGTATCCGTATTGTGCTGAAAGGGCACGCCGACGGCGAAGGCGCCATCAAAAACGCCGGTGTAGAAGTCGTTCAGAAACTTTCGATGATCATCTGGATTGATCCCCACGGCCCAAGCGTCCCCGTTGTCAAAGGACCAGCCGATATCGTCGTGCCCGCGCAGATAATTCACCCACACGGTACCCGGCCAAAGGGACTGTCGGTGACTGACGGATTGTTTCAGCAGCTTGGTATCCCTCGTCGCAATAGCCTCCCACAGGAGGGCCATCAAAGTTGGGTTGTAGGATAGCTGGCACTCTTCCGTACTGATATATTTAACCACCTCATCCGGATGAACAATCGCCTCAGACTTGAAAGCCAAGCCCGGGGCGGCGATGCGGCAGACGGCGTTGAAGGCTTGGATGAGGAGGTGAGCTTCGGGAAGGTTTTCGCAGCTGGTCCCCATTTGTTTCCAGATGAAGGCCACCGCATCCAAGCGGAGAATTTCCACCCCGGTGTTCGCCAGAAAGAGCATCTCTTCGGCCATGGCCCGGAAGACTTCGGGGTTCGCGTACTTCAGATCCCATTGAAAGCTGTTGAACGTCGTCCACACCCAGCGACGCATACCACTATGCCAAGTGAAGTTGCCCCGACGCACGGTGGGGAAAATTTCCCGGAGGTTGCGTTCGTACTGGTCCGGGACCGAACGGTCAGGATAGATATGAAAGTAGTCGACGTACTCGCGGTCACCCTCCTGCGCGCGGATCGCCCACTCGTGGTCGTCGGCGGTATGATTGAAGACGAAATCAATCACCAGGGAAATTCCGACCGCCCGAAAATCGTGCGCGAGGGCCCGGAGGTCTTCCATCGTGCCCAGCGCTGGATCCACGTTGCGGTAGTCGCTGATCGCGTAGCCGCCATCGCTGTTGCCCTCCCTCGACTTGAACAGGGGCATGAGGTGGACGTAAGTCAGCCCGAGGTCGCGCAGGTAGGGAATCTTATCCCGAAGTTGGTTCAGATCATCACTGAACAAATCGACGTACAGGGACCCGCCGACCATTTGCTCAGACAGATACCAATTTGGGTAGTTTTCCCGGCGAATGTCCAGCAACCGCAAGTCTTCCGGGCGTTCAAGCCAGGAATCCACGGCGGTCAGTAAAATGCGCTCGAGGTAGTAAAAGAAGTCATAGTACTGCCCATACAGTTTGTGGAGCAGTTCAAACAACCTCGGCCAGTGGGTTTGCAAACGTCCATCGATCGTCTCCACCAGCAAAGACGCCTCACTTTCAGAGGACGTTTGCCGGTGGATTCTTTCGAGGATTTTCGGACGGATGCGTCGGAGTGTGCGGTTGGCTTCGTAAACTAAATCCAAATCAGGCATCTTGAACCGTGGGCAGCTTATCGTTTGGAATTGTGATCTGATCAAAGAAATTATAGTAGCGAATGCCTTCAATGATCCCGGCGGCGTGTTTTTGTTCCGCAAAGTACACGCGTGGATACTTCCGCAGCTTTTCCAGCTCGCGGCCGTAATTACCGACCACGACCCCAAGGGTATTGCCCGCGAGCATCTCCTCGTCGTTGCCGGAGTCCCCGGCGATCAGAATGTGTTCAAGCGGGAATCCCCACTTGTATGCCATATGGCGGATACTGATGCCGCTACCGGCACGGCAGGGAATAATATCCATGAACATATTCAAAGAGATGATACACTTTGCCCGGATACCGTTTTTCCGCAAAATTTTACGAAGATCCGCGGGTTTTGGGGCTATGGAAAAATCGACTTTATAGCTAATCTTAAACTTTGATTGTTCGTTTTCCTCCTGAATGTAGAGCCCTTCCACCTCGTTCAAAACCTGACGGATGCGCTTGGGCTCCCAGCGAAAGTTGATGTGCTTCCGCCAGCTGGTATCGAGGGTAAGATTTTTACCGTAGTAAATTTCTGTCCCTACAGAGGTGATCAAAACTTCGGGATGCGGGAAGTTGTAGGCTTCCATGAGTTGGAGCACATCCTCATAGCGCCGCCCGGTGGCAATGCCGAAGCCGACATGCTCCTCAGCCTCGCCGATAAGGTTAAAGAAATCGTGCATGGCGTCGTCGTTACCGGTCAAAGTGTTGTCAATGTCGGCGATCACTAGGCGGTCCAGTTGCGGCAGTCGGCGGGTCGTTCGCCCCCGGGCCATCGGCGGCGGCACATCCTCTTCTTTGAGCACTTCTTTGATATCGCGGAGGTAGCGCTCAACGTGTCGATCCCAGGAGTAATGCTTATTAACGTTGACCAAGCCATCCTGCGACCAGGCATCCCACTGCTCCGGCTCAAGCAAGGCATGGAGCAAGGCTTTTTCAATGTCCTTTGCATCGAAGGGATCAACCAGAGCCCCATTTTTGCAATTGGCAATAATATCACTCGGTCCTCCGTCGTTGGTCGCAACAATCGGCGCACCACTGGCGGCAGCCTCAAGGAGGGTCAAGCCGAAGGGCTCGGTCATCGCCGGATTAACGAAAACCCCGCGGGACTTTGTCACTTCACGATAAAGCGTGGCCACGTCATCCGACTTGTGCCGCTTCGGGTAGGCCACTTTTCCGTAGAGATTGTAGACGTCAATCAAGGTCAGGACGTTGAGCAAGACCGCCTTTTGCCCGGGAGGCATATCGCGCAAATCATCCCGACTGCCCATCACGAGGACGAGGTTAGCCTCGCGCTGAAGCTGGGGCGATTCCCCGAACGTTCGCACCAGCATCTCCAGGTTTTTACGCTCGTCTGGGCGCGCCATCGCAACAATCAGGGGCTTATCAGGCTCACGCAAGAACGAGCGGACATCCTTGACCAGATCGGATTGAACATCATCTGGCCGCGGAGGCCGAAAGGAACTGAGATCCACCCCCGGCGGAATCACTTCCATCCGCTCGGGAATGTAATTCTCGTATTTCTCGTACTGCTCCTTCACTTCCTGATGGGTGCTCGTGCAGATGAGGGAGCAGGTTTCCAAAGCAAATTCCTCCGCCTCGATGCGGGAAGCGATGCTGTAGCGCGACTCGATTTTATCTGTGCTGACTCCTGAGTCCAAAAGCCGCTGCTTT
Organism: Puniceicoccaceae bacterium; assembly: GCA_003567255.1. GTDB lineage: Bacteria > Verrucomicrobiota > Verrucomicrobiia > Opitutales > Coraliomargaritaceae > T3Sed10-183. The sequence goes on from PWZW01000267.1 coordinate 3,736, forward strand.
TTCACCCGCCCCAGAGAATGCCCGGTAAACACGAAAGGCACTCCGAGCAGACGCGCGAGCTGCCCTCCGCCGTATCCCGCATCCGCGTAATGTCCATGGATAATGTGGGGGACGGTTCGGGTGCGCTGGAAATGGCTCAGACACTGGTCGACAAATACTTCGATGTAGGGCCAGAGTTTGGTCTTGCTAAGGTAGCGGCGGGGACCGAAAGGAATGCGAGTGATGTAGGCATTTTTTCCGATACGCTCCTCCAACTTGGCGTAGTCATCGGAAACCTTATCGTCGATGACCTGCCGGGTAATCAGATCTACCCGGGCAACATCCTCGCGCTTGGACAGTGCCTGAGCCAGCTCAAGAACGTACCGCGTCTGCCCCCCGGTATCCTCATCCCGACCCAGTTCAAGTTGCTCACCGCGAATCAGACCATGCAGACTGATCAGGGCGATACGGAGTCCTTTGTCTTTTGCCATAATATTTTATTGATAGAAGCTTTTGTCTACGCTTGTGGCGCCGTTGAGCCCGCACACCTTGGCGGCGAAGTGGCTGGCCTCCTCAACTATCTGCCTCACCGGAAGGCCGCGCAATATGCCGTGGATAGTGTAGGCGGAAAAGGCATCTCCGGCCCCGACGGTGTCGACGAACGGGTCGGGCGTGGGCGCGGGACTGCAAACCGCTTGGCCAACTGCGCCAGAGATCAGCGCACCGCGGCGCCCTCCGGTCAAAAGTACATTGGCCACTCCGTACTCGCTTCGGAGCGACGCAATCGCCGGTTCGGCATCCGCAAAATCAATGGAAGCCTCGCCCACCAGCTCGCCGAGTTCGTCGATGTTTAACTTCAACCAATCCACGCCCTGAACCCAGTGCTTGATCAGGGCAAAATCGTCGTAAGGAGGGCGCAGATTAATATCGAAAAACCGCTTTGCCGAAGAGCGCTGAACGATCGCCTCAAAAGTCTGACGCGTTTGCCTGCTCCGCAAAGCGAGTGAGCCATGGTAAATCAATTCAGTGGCGCTCCAACCCTTGTCCTCAACGAAATCCCAGGCACGATCCTGGCAAATTTCGTACTGCGGCTCGTCCGACTCAATCGTCACGCGCACCTCACCGGTGGCCCGCTCGCTCAGTTGAAGGCCAGCATCAGCCATCCCCCATGCCTTCATTTTTTCGAGGATATCACGGCCCTTGGCATCCCGCCCCACGGCGCTGAGGAAACTGGGTGGGTGACCCAAGCCGCGGAGACCCCAAGCGACATTAAAGGGAGCGCCGCCAAGCACTTCCTGACCACTCGAAAAGCAATCGAAAAGCACTTCTCCAAAAATTATCAAGGGCACCGGCTGAGCGGTCGCTGCGGGAGTTTCTGGAGATTCACTTGATATCATGTGGCAATGCGTCTTGTCTGTTAATTCGAAAAGGCTGCCAAGGCTTACGTGGAATTGCCATTCAAAATAACGCAAACTCATGGACCAATTCAACCCTCAATCTGCAATCGCCCCCAAGGTGCTCGCCACAGACCTCGACGGAACGCTGATTCCCCTCCCCGACGAACCCCGGAATGTCAGCGACCTGGCACGGCTCTCCGACCACTTTTCGGGCAATGCGGAACAGACCC
>PWZW01000234.1 GCA_003567255.1 Puniceicoccaceae bacterium
AGCTACCAATGAGAGAGAAACCAAATCACCCTGCTCAGACCAAACAAAGACTGGCTGACGTAGAGCTCGACCACCCAGGCGAATACTACTGCTGATGCGGCTAAGCAGAGAGTCAAAAGTATTTACTTCGACGCCTGCGGAACTCATGGCGAGCTTTTCCCCAAAGGAGTTAAACAGCACGACGGTGGCGTAATTCCCTTGGTTTAGCAGGGTTGAAGTCAGATATTCAGCGGGTGGCGAGGTCCATGTTCCCCCCGAGTCGATCAAGCCACGGGCGATCTCAGACGCGCTAAACAAACTCTGGGAAGATTTGTTTAGCGCCGCAGTTAGCTGACGGTTATAGCCATCCATTTGGTCTGCAGTAAGGCGTTCCGCCTCGACCGCCCACCCTGAAAACTGGATCAGTACAACCACTAGAAACAGGGAGATTAAGGCGAGGGGCAAAAGGGCTAGCTTTGTGAGGACCTTCATCGATGCGAAATGTATCTAAACCCCTAAAAGGAACTTTGAGGCCTGTCTCAAGAAAAGAAAAGTGACTGATTCACTCATACCGTAGCGCATCAATGGGATCCAAGCGGGCGGCTCGAATGGCGGGGTAGATTCCAGACAAAAGTCCGATCCCCGAGCTAAAGATGAACCCCCAAAACATGGCGACTAGAGGAGCTCCGCTGATCCGGTCTCCATCGGGGATAATTTCTCTCAATCCTGCCAAAAGGCCAACACTCAGGAGCAGACCAAGGATCCCGCCGACCACGCTGATGACCACCGCCTCAGAAAGAAATTGAAGAAACACATCGTAACTGCGCGCGCCAATCGCTTTGCGTACACCGATTTCCCGAATACGTTCACTAACCGACGCCAACATCACATTCATGATGCCAATGCCACCGATAAGGAGGGAAATTGCCGCGATTCCTCCGAGTGAAAACATAAATGACCGCTCAAGTCTTCTCAAATCAGCAAGCTGTTCATCTCTGGTCGACACATAGAAGTCTTCAATTCCCCGATGAGTTTGCATTAAAATATTTTCAATTTGCTCAATAAGGTCAGGTAACGAAGGCAAATCTTTTGCCATGACAGTGAGCTCACGTATATTCTGGTCCTCTCGAAAACGACGCAGCACGGTTGTTGCCGGCATGAAGTTTTGGCGGTCTACAAACCGACTACGAACCCCACCCCCAGCCTCGCTGAGGGATTCCTCCATGACACCGACCACTGTGTACGATCCCCCTTGTATGCGGACCACCTCTCCAAGAGGAGAATCGATGTCCCCAAACAACCTGTCTCTAACCTCCGATCCAATGACGACGACCGGAGAGCCATAGAGTACATCAAGCTCAGAAACGAAGCGTCCCTCGGCAAGTCCACGCGTATCAAAATTGAGATTATCCGGGAGCACACCTCGGACCAAGGCCCATCGGCGATGTCCGCGGGCCTCAAATCGGGACCATCCCCCTTCTACCTCCGCCCCAACAAATTGCGCATGAGTAAGGCCCTCGCGGAGGGCGATAGCATCATTCAGTGTCCGCCCTGGGGACCTACCCTCGATGTGGCGTTGCTCTTCCGGAGGATCCTGAGTCTCGACGTTAAGCCGCAGAATACCTCCACTATTTTCAAACGATACCCGTAAATTAGAGACCATCCCTTGCACCACTCCGATCATGGCAACCAGTGCCGCGACCCCGAGGATGATACCACTCATTGAAAGGAGCGAACGCAATTTGTTTGCCCAAACTTCTCTGAACCCATTGGCGGCGCCGCTGATAAAATCTCCAACGATATTCATGAGCGATCGTCCTCGATTATCTTGCCATCTTGCATACGGATACGCCGATCGGCATAGTTCGCCACAACGTCATCGTGGGTCACAAGCGCAAGGGTAATGCCCTCTTCAATAAGCTTGGTGAATAAATCCATCACGACCTTCCGATTTTTGCTATCGAGATTTCCAGTTGGCTCATCAGCCAGAATCAAGCGGGGCTTATTGATAAGGGCTCGAGCGATCGAAACGCGCTGCCGCTCACCGCCCGACAATTGGTTGGGAGTGTGCTTTGCACGATGGTCCATACCCACTCGCTGTAACGCCTGCATTCCCGCCTCTATTCGGTCTTTCCGCCGTACCGGACGTTCGCCATAGATCAGTGGCAGAACTACATTATCAATGACAGACAACCGGGGGAGCAGATTGAAAGACTGAAAGACGAAACCGATGCGGTTCGCCCGCAAAGAAGCGCGGCGGGCACGGGAAATGCCGGTCACGTCTTCACCTTCAAAATTCATCGTACCCCCGGTCGGACTATCCATGAAGCCGAGAATGTGCATCAGAGTTGATTTTCCAGAGCCTGAACTACCGATGATCGCCAAAAATTGTCCATCGGGAATGGTGAGACTCACACCATCCAGCGCACGCACAGTTTCACTTCCCATCTCGTAAGTGCGCCGAAGATTTCTCAGGGTGAAGACGGCATCTTCGGCGGGCTTCTCTATTTGGTCGACACTCACAATTATCAACGCGTCTCAGGAGGACGGTTACGCGCGACCAAATCACCCTCTGACAAACCAGAAAGAACCTCCACGTATCGAAGGTTCCCTACTCCCAACTCGACCGGCCTCCGCTCAAACTCGACCCCGTTATACAAAAAGACGAAACGATCCCTACCCTCCGCAAAAACGGACGAAAGCGAAACTGAGAGGGCCTGTTTTGAAGATGCAATCGTGATGGCTACGGTCGCGCTGATACCCGGGCGCACCCGATCATCCGAACCATCGAGAAAAATCCTTATCGGGAACACCCGGGTGTTTCCTTCCCTTATTGCGGAGGGGGAAATTGATCGAATATGTCCGACCATTTCGAGATCCGGGTGAGCATCAAAAGTTACACTTACTTCGTCTCCGATTTCGATTTTGCTGATATCGACTTCATTAACGTTTGCCTCCATGTAAAGGTTGTCCAGCTGGGCAACAGTCAGGAGATCGGTGCCATCAGAGACAGAGGTTGCACCTGAAATAACCTGCCCTTCAGTGACGTTTAACAGAGTGATCATTCCAGAATGAGGAGCGGTGAGGTTGGATTTCCGTATGTCCTCTACAATCTCTTCCATCCGAGTCTGCGCTATCTCTGTGTTAATCAATGCAATATCGTAACCGGTTTGCTCATCTAAAAACTCCCGCTCACCGAGGAAGTTTCTTTCAAAAAGTTCCGCACTTCGATCCCGGTTCCGCTTTGCTTGATTATAGCGAAGACGCTCCGCTTCAAGACTTCGTTCAGCTTCACGAAGACGGGTCTCCAGAACAACGGTATCCAACTTTAAAAGCTCCTGTCCCCGCTCAACAAGGTCACCTGCTTCTACCTTAATCTCGGCAATGCGCCCTGAAATTTCGGATTTTACAATACTTTCGAGTACCGGACGAACCTCTCCGGTTGCATTGACAATCTCGCTGAGGTCACGACGCACGGCCTCAACGGTTCGGACGGAAGGACCCTCTCCCCTCGTTTGCTCCGCAACGTATTCATAAAGAGCAAACCCGCCAGCTCCGATGATGACGATGAAAAGAAGAGAAATAAAAAAGGATTTCATGTTCGGCAACGCTGACTTTAGCGGTTTTTACGGGAATCGACTTCAGCGAAATCAAACACCTCTTCATCCCAGGAAAATCCATTCCGATCCAAAATGGAGCCATCCAGACGAGCAAGGCGTACTTGCGCTCGTATGGTTTCAATGATTGCTGAAAGGTTTCGCAGGCGCGCTTGGTCGAGATCCCTTTGAGCCTCAAGCACACTACGGTAGGCAATCACTCCGGAGGCGAAGCGCGCGCGCTCTTGCTCAAAGCCTTTTTCATTTAGCTCTACGCCAAGACGCGTAACCTCAATTCTTTTTAGGCCCGTGTCGAGTGCGCGCCAGGTTTCCCGAACGGCTGCCGCACGCTGCTGCCTCAAATCCGCGAGTACCAAAGACTCCCGTTCAAGGTTGCGGCCGGCTTGGCGATCACGCGCCCGAGCGGCTCTAAAATCCCAGGGAAAGCTGATCTCAAGGCCAGCACTGTAATCGTATCCATCACGGGAGGTGGCCCCCTGGAAAGCATCTCGACCAGCGGTGTCCCGTCCTGAATATCGGACATCTGCCACCAGGTTAAGATCTGGCCTGACTTCATTTTCGGCAAGTAGCTTATTCAGGCGCTGGATCTCGATTTGCCGCTCTTGGGCCCGGGCATTCAAGTCATCACGCATCGAGCGGGTAAGGATTTCACGAATGGGATCCGCCGGGGTGAACTCATCCGGGAGATCTGCAACGTCGATGGATTGCTGCCTTGAATCGTCTAAAAAGTCTTCTCCGATGACACGGAATAGGCGGTCCATCGCATCGTCGATCTCGCGCTCGGCCACAATTAAATCCTCTTGCCTCGCCACTACCTCGGCATCTGCCTGCAAAACCTCGATCGGCGTTGCCAAACCGAGCCGCTGTCGCTCCGTGTTCTCCTCAAGGATGGTTTCGGCGAGCTCAAGACTCGACAGGAAAAAATCTCGACGCGCCCGCGCAAACGCCAGATTCCAGTACGCAGTTTCGGCTGAGCTAATCAAGTCCATGATAGAATCCTTCAAAAGATCCATTTGCTGATTCGCGCCGATGCGAGCCCGCGCAATCGGGGCAAGGTTTACTTCCCGTCCCCGGTCCCTGAGCAATGGTTGGCGAATGGAAGCACCGATATCAGCTCCCCAGTCCGGATTCCGAGCCGCCAGATTATTGGTTGTCGTTCGTCCCAGGTTTGAATTCAGCCCAAGGGTGGCCCCAGTTGATACCCGGCGCTCGGCGCCAATTCGGTATTGCCTTGTTTGCCTCTCAGGCTGCGCGACATCATCGAGTGAGCTGTCTTGGGCGGCCGACCGGGAGTCAGATGAGCGAATGGAACTACTCAACCTTGGATCGAAGACCGATTCTTCGACCAAAATATTTTCCAAGGCGTTTTGCGGGGCGATTCGATCAATCCTCAAGCCCAAATTCTCCTTCAGTGCCAAGCGGAGAACCTCATCCAAACTCAAGTAGCCGTCGCCCCCTTCAGTCATCGCAGCTTCTTGATCAGTTTCGGCGACCATAGGCTCGGTACTCAAGACAGGTTGCGCAAAAAAACAGATACAACCCAAGGCAAATGCCGAAGTGCGCCCGCGCGTGAGGAGAGCGTTGCTTGATCGGTGACCGAGGTCCTTGTTAGAAGTAGTAAACTGCATAGTCGATTCTTTGAGAGTGATTTAAAGCGTTGAAGATTCCCGCTTATTTATTCTGTTGGTCCTGAGTCAGGAAAGTTCATAAATAACGACAATATTCAAAACGTATGCCCGCG
>PWZW01000183.1 GCA_003567255.1 Puniceicoccaceae bacterium
AACCGACTTCAAAGCGAAGGGCGACGTAGAGGAGGATACCGCAGAGGGCGAGCAGGACTGAGAAAATTGCGTTTCGCTGGATATCCTTACTGACAGCGGCTCCGATGACCACGGTGCCAAGTTCGTCATACTGAGCCTCGGGAAAGCGTTCCGAAAGGTGCTCAAGGATCGCCCGGCTCTGGCCAAACTCAGTCTGCAAACGGAGCACCTCACCACCCTCGCTTCCGAGGAGTGTCTGGTAGCCGAAGAAGACTTCACCGAGGTCGGTGCCCTCCATGGCCGCGTTCAAATCGCTGGTATCAATGCGTTCTTCGAAGAGAACGGTCATTTCATCCCCTCCGGTAAAGTCGATCCCGAGGATGTTTTCCCGCTGAATAAAGACGGCGGAAATCCCGATCAGCACGACAACCCAGGAAATAAGGAAGGCGGGCTTACGGTAGCCGAGGAAGTTGACCTCCCCAAATGAGGGAAGGTTGATCCCGAGCAGTTTTTTCAAATTTGCGCGGTGTACGAAGAAGTCGATGATGAACCGGGAAATAACCAGCGCGGAAAAGACCGAAGCGCAAATACCGATGGCAAGCGTGGTACCAAAGCCCTGTACCGGACCGGTGCCGAAGTAAATGAGGATGACCGCAGTGATCAGCGTAGTGACATTTGCGTCGATAATGGTGGAGAACACCTTACTGAAAGCCGCGTTCACCGCGTGCTTGATCTGTTTTCCAGACTTCAGCTCCTCACGGATCCGTTCGAGAATCAGGATGTTGGCGTCGACCCCCATGCCAAGGGTAAGGATCAGTGCGGCGACTCCCGGGAGGGTAAGGGTGGCCCCGAGGCTGGCAAGCACGCCCAATACGATGATCACATTCGCAAGTGCCGAAATCACCGCGACAATACCGCCGAAAAAGTAGAAGACGATCATGAAGCCTACCACAAGGAACGCTCCCAATTGCGCCGCTTTGACGGAGCTGTCGCGGGCGTCGCGGGCCATCGTTGGGCCGACTTCGTACATCTCGTCGACGATCAATTCGGCAGAGAGTGGATTTTGTAGGACGTTGGCCAATTCCTCAGCCTCACGCTGCGAGAACTGCCCGGTGATGGAGGCGCGGCTGGACAGAACTGCCTGCACGGTCGGCGCGGAGTAAAGTTGACCATCGAGCACGATCGCGAGGGGCTGACCTACCATTTGGCGGGTCACTTCTTCGAGCACGCGAGCACCGTCCGAGGTCATTTCCAAGCTAACTTCAAAGCTGCCGGTCTGGCTCTGCACCCGGCGGGCGTTGGCCACGATTTCGCCAGTGGCTTCTGGGATCTGCCGGATGAACATCCGAGTCTCTTCAATGGCACCAGTCTCGCGGTTTTCGTTTTCCATGGTGAGGACCTCATACCCCACCGGGTAATCCGCTGGAGCGGTCGTATCAGGCCGGAGGCTGGGGTGGACGCGACGAAACTCCAAGCGTGCGGGCTTACTGATGGATTCGATGAGTTCAGGGTCGTCCCGCGTGGTAAGGCCAGCAATTTGGATCTCAATGGCATTGTCTCCGCGCTCACGAATGATCGGCTCGGCAATTCCCCCGCCATCAAGGCGTTGCCGCATGATCCGGATGGCTTGAGAAAGCTGCATCTCGCGCTCAAATGCATCGAGGTTTTCAGTGTCAACATCGGCAAACTTGAGGGTAAAGCCAACGCCTCCTTTGAGGTCCAAGCCGAGCGCAAGGTCACTCCGTGAAGCGCTCAGCAAATACTTTAGCAAGACATCATTCCGCCGGTTGATGTTGGCGATATCGCGGACACGGATGCCGGGGAAGAAGCTGGAAAAGTCGATGTTTTCTTGCTCACCCAAATCGCGCAGCGCGTACAGGAGCGTGGGCGAATCGCCCTCGGCGACGCGGGCCTGTGCACGCTCCATGATTTCGTTAAAGGCCTCTCGATCTGCGGTGACCCGGTCGACGATGTACGTCTCGAACGGTTGGTCACGTACTGGCGTAATGTTCAGCACAGCCCAAGCGATCAGGGCAGCGGAGAGAATGAATTTCCAAAGAATGTTTCCGGACATACGGGGGATTCCTCGAGGGGACTTTACTTAAGTGGAGAGAAGGTGGCTGAAGGAGGTTCAGCTAGCGGTGTTTTCGTCGGAGAGCACGCTGTGAACAAACGTGCGGTTGATCTCCACTTTTGTGCTTTCAGCAATCTTAACGACCAAAATATCATCCTTTACGTTGGTGACGGTTCCGACAAGACCACCTGTGGTGAGGATTCGGTTCCCACTGGTGATCCCCTTCACCATAGCCTCATGCTGTTTTTGGCGCTTCTTTTGGGGGGCGATCACAAGGAACCACATCCCGACAAAAATAAAGACCAGGAACATGATCATGGAAAGTGGGTTTCCACCCGGCTGGCCTTCGGCCTGTGCAATGAAGAAAATAAAGTTTTGGAAGGTGTTCATAGGAAGGATTGGATAAAAACGGTAAAGAGAAACGACCCCTCCCATAAATGGCAAGTTCCTAATGGCATGGCATTTTTATACGTCTTTACACGCCCACAGCCAGCAACTGGGAAAGGGTTGCTGGCTGTGGGCACAGTCAATCGAAAGCGGTGAGAGGACTAGGCCTCCACCTTTTCTTTTGTCGTTTCGACCGGACTTTCGGCGTCGCTGCTCACTCCGCTCATCAGTTTGATAAACTTTTTTAAAGCAGGAGTGAGGACTCGCCCCTTGCGGTGGATCAGGGCGAGGGGGCGGCTGATGGGGTCTCCCTTCAGGCCAACTATTTTCAAAAGCCCCTGGCTCTCCTCAGTCGCAACAGTGGCATACGGGAGGATGGCGATGCCGGCATTGATTTCAACGGCCCGCTTCACCGTTTCCACATTATCAAACTCCATAACGGGTGTGAGATCGACACCGGCTGCCTTGAACGCTTGGTCGGTCGCTTTGCGGGTGGGAATGTCGCTTTCAAACCCCACCAGTTTTTGCCCGGCCAAATCTGCCAAAGTGACCGTTGTCTTTTGAGCGAGGGGATGCTCCGGACTCACCGCCAACACCATTTTGTCTTCGGAAAAGGGTATAATTTCTAGCTGCTTGTGTTTTGCAGGATAGGCGACCAGTCCGAGGTCCATTGAGTTGTGCAGAATATCTTCGTACACTTGGTTTGCCCGTCGGTATTCCACGCGGACATTGACGGCCGGGAACTCCTGAAGGAAAGTTTTGATGTAAGGAGGTAGCTCATGCAAACCGATGCTGTAGATGGTCGAAAGGTGAATCGTGCCGCTGATGATCTTTTTCATCTCCTGCAACTCGCTGTTAAGCTTTTCATACAGGTAGAGCATTTCACGGCCACTCTCGTAGAGTTTTTGACCCTCACGGGTGAGCCGGAATTGCTTTTGACTACGGTCCACGATCAAGACCTTAAAATGCCGCTCCATTGCCCTTAGTTGCTGGCTCACGGCGGATTGAGTCACGCCATTTAATTTGGCTGAACGCGAGAAACTTTCCGTTTCCACAAGGTCGGCGAACGTTTTAAAATTTTCTATGTGCATGATCAGAATATTAAGCTAGCTAATCTTTTCGTCAATTCCAGTGTATCTTATCTAATCTCGGTCTGTTAACAAATCAAATAGTTCCGAAGTTTTTTGCACACCCGGTATGGTTGGCGGCGGATCCTCATAGTTCGTTCATGCTCCGTCTTGCGCTTCACTGTAAGGACCCTATGGTTTTGGAGCGTATGGTAAGTGAAGCAGCATTTAAGGATCGGTTGAACGAGCTCCACGAACGCATGCGTCTGGCCGCTGATGCGGCGGGGCGGGATGCTGTGGACATCAAACTGCTGCCCGTCACGAAATTTCACCCGGTGGAGGCGGTCCACTTTGCGGTGGCTGCCGGGCTCTGTGGGGTGGGGGAGAATCGGGTCCAGGAGGCAGAAGCGAAGAGAAAACGTTGGCAAGCTGAGGGAGAACACTCGAAGCCCTTGGCTTGGGAACTCATCGGCCACCTGCAAAGCAACAAGGCGCGCGCCGCAGTTGCCGTATTCGACCGGATTCAATCGGTGGACTCACTTAAGCTCATCCGCAAGCTCGGGACCGCGGCAGCGGAAATGGGGAAAACCTTGCCTGTGTTACTGCAGTTTAATACCGGAGAGGATCCGGCAAAGTACGGTTTCACTGTAGCGCAGGCAGAAGCCGCCTTGGAAGCGACCCTCGCCGAGCCAAGTCTTAAGCTGGAGGGGCTTATGACCATCGCCCCGTTCAGTGAGGATCCGGCGGTGGCACGCCAGGCGTTTGCGGGATTACGCGCTCTGCGCGATGCACTTTCGGCCAAAGCCGCCCAGCCACTTCCCGAGCTTTCCATGGGGATGACCGGGGACTTGGAAATCGCCATCGCCGAGGGCTCGACTCAGATACGGGTGGGCACTGCGCTTTACGGTGAACGTTCTGCGGAATAAATTTGAGTACACCGGCGTCCTAAATATATAGTGTTTTGGTCCGTTCCTTTCATTAAAGCGCTCCACAGTAGCGATCCATGGTTAGTCAAGCCCCTAACAAGAAAGACATCATGAATAAAACTACCCTTCTTCTTTTCGCCGGATTGAGTGTGTCGTATAGCTTGTATGGCATACAGATACAGACGGGAATGACCAAAGCCGAGGTACGTTCTGCGATTGGAACCGAGCAGGGCTCAATTGAAATGTCGGGCAAAACCATCCTCATGTACGATAATGGCGAGGTCACTCTGGAAGAAGGCGTGGTGGTTCGCCACGCTTTAAAAAGCAGCGAGGAAATGGAGGCTCGCGAGGCGCGGCGACTGCGTCATCAGGCGGAGTGGCAGGAGCGCCAGGCGATGCTTCGTGAAAAACGGATCAAAGAAGGTAGCCAGATCCTTGAGGATCGTCTCCAAAGTGCGGCTTTTCGCTCGCTCCCTGCCCGCGACCAAGTACGGTTTTGGAGGAATTTCCAAGAGCGCTTCCCAGAGGTAGATATATCCGAGCATCTCACCTTGGCCTTGAGTTTACACCAGTCCGAGGCGGCTGAAATAGAGCGTCAGAATGAGCTGCGCCGACTGCGCAGTCGCGTTGCTGCGGCGGAAGCCTCGGCCCAGCGGGCAGAGGAAAGTGCCCGCCGAGCCCAGCGCGAGGCCGAAGCCCGCGAATCCGCCCTTCGCTACCGCTATACCACTCCTTTTTACGCCGTTCCAGTGCCCCGGCCGATCACCGTCATCCATACCGGGAGACATCAGGTTGAGTGCAAGGCAACCGAGCTGCGTAAATTCCAGAATCAGCACCGAAATCAAGTAGTCCACCGCCAAAATAACTGGCAGCG
>PWZW01000046.1 GCA_003567255.1 Puniceicoccaceae bacterium
CATCTTTTTCGCTCAGGCCGGAGGGCAAGGGCTCGTCACTGAAGAAGCGAGCGTCTTTTTTGAGGCCTTCCCAGGGTATGATTCGGTCGGGTTCAGCGGGCGTCCGGCGAAGCTCACCTTTGAGGCCGAGCTGACGCAGGGTTACAGTCTGCCCGGCGCGCCCCCCGCCTTCCACGCCTCAGTCGATCCCCAGACCGGAGCGATCAACTGCCCCCGGCTACTCATCAATCCGGATGCCTCAGACCGCATTGCCGAGTGGCGTATCTATCGTCGTCTGAATGGAGGAGACCTTGAGTTGGTGCATCAGGAAATGCGGGATCCGGAAGACGAGGCCGCGCTTGAGTGGGACGATTGCTCTCTGCCTGCCCGCGGTGGTAACCTTTGCTACTATGTGCAAACGCTCGACGACGAGGGCAATCCAGGACCGATGAATCGGCTCGGCTGTATCAACGCAGCGCCGACGCAGGCTTTACCCAAAGCGATGCTCTATCCAATTCGTCCGGTCGGTGAAGCCAACCAACCGGGAGCGGAAATCTCCTGGTTTGCCTCGCCTGAGGGAGTCGAGCGTTTTGAGATCCTGGTTGCTCAGGAAGACGGTGCGCCTCCGACAGATATTGGTGGTGAACTGTCGCCACGACGAAACCACAGCCCGCTGGAATTGACCGAGTTCCCCGGCGAGACCTTCTATGTGTACGATACGGGACGCGTGGGCACGGCGCTGCGTGCGGATGGCCCGGAGTTTAGCATCGAAGCACAGTTGCCTGCGGGTCCGGAGTACACCATCGTAGTGCGTGCCGTCGGTCCCGGACCGCGTGCAGCGCTACCCGCTGATGGTGAGCGGGCGGCGATCCCCGCCAGGGCAAGCGGTGAGCCAAGTAATCGCGAGCTTTACCGCTGGACTGCACCGGAGGAAATTGCGGGACCTGTGGTCCCGTGGCCCGCTTTATACATCAGCGCTTTGGCGGACGATGTGGAGCATCCCCTGACGGTGCGGGCGGTGAGTCCGCGAGCAGGTGTCGGTGTGCGGATTGGAGAGTTCCGCTTCCTTTTTGAGTATGAGGAAGACGAGGAAACCGTCGTCGACATGCCTGACAACTATCCTTACCCGCTACCGGATGGACTGGACCCCAATGAAGCGGTCTTCACGCTTCTGGGTGGCGCGACGGTCTTTGACCTGAGTGGTCAGTCGGAAGACCGCACCTTGCTCCCGGCGGCGCTCTATCGCTACCAGTTGCCCAACGACCTCTATCCTCAAGTTGGGGGTGACTTGGTCCAAGTGTCTCCGCTAATTCAGGAGATTGCTTTCGAAAGTTTCGCAGAGGCTGATCATCGCCCGCTTCCGGGTGATCTGGAGGATGCCTTTCCTTACTTTAATCAGTTTCAAGGTCAGGCTTACAACGTCTTGCAGGACCCCTTCGTCGCTGCGCGCAACCGTGACGACTTCGAGGTGTTCACCGATGAAAATACGCACGAGTTGATTTTACTGGATACGCAGCCGGTCGTTCAGGGAGCAAAATATCGCTATTTGTTGGTGCGCTTTGATGAGTCGGGGGAAATCGACCGTATCCTCCCGAGCGAGCCTATCGAAATCACCCCGGACCTCTTCGACTAAGCATGTGTTTCAATGACTGCACTCAACCAATCAGGAGCTTTATCATGAAACGAAAAACTGTCTCGTCTCTGCTTGTTGTTCTTTGTGGAATCCTGTGCGCGCTGCCTGCTGTGCACGGGCAGGCACCTCAGCCGCGTTTGAATCCCGTCTTCACTGAAAACGAAATTATCCTCTCCGGTCCCCTGCAAGGAAAGGGGGTGCCCGGGTCCGTCATCATTTTAGATCGGCAGACGGGCCTCTATCAATCCGGACTCAGGGACCTCACTAGTGGCGAAATTTCCTGGCAGGAAACCCGGTCCAGCGGATTGCCTGGGATTGATGACGCTGCCCTTGGCCGTTTGGACGAGCGGGACGTGGTATCGGTCGCGGTGACGCATGCGGACAGCAACCAGCTGGCCTTTTTTCGTCCGCACGGCGAACGCGTGGAGGCCCATCCCCGGCGGATCGCCTCAACCGAGCCCCGCCCCGGCTTGTTGACCGGTGGGCAGATGGATTTAGTTCACTTTGTTGAAGATACCTTTTATGAAGATTTTGCCGTAGTCGGGCTGCTCCGCCGAACCGAAAACGGGGAGAGGGTAAGCACCTTCAACTTTACTAAAGGCTTAACCGCGCCCGAGGTATTTGGTTCTACCGAACTTACGCCCAAACCCGAAGTGGGGTTTGATCCCCACCAGCTTTCCAGCCTCTTTTATAGCGAGCTGACCCTTCCTGTGATGGCACTCAGTGCGCTGGATAAATCCGGTACCGCCGGTACCCGGCTGGTGGTGATTCGTCAGGATGGTTCCGAGCGACCGCTTTTAGAGCTTCAGGAAAGTGAGATTTTCGGTGAACCCGGCCAAGCCTTTGCCGCGATCCCTTTTCGCAATCAATTTGCGGAGGTTGAAGCGATGCTCATTTCGTGGAATGCCACAAAGCCTACACTTTACAGCTTTTATCCAGAGCGAAACGCAGCAAATCAGATGGAAGCCTGTGACTTGGGTGCATACCGGACAGGTTTCACGCAGGTCATTCCCTTAGAGGAGGGAACAGATAAGCCAGCCCGCATCCTTGTCATCGGTGAGGAGGGAACGGTGGCCGGCATTCACGAGCACGATGGGGTCCTTTGCTGGGGTGGGATCGAACACGCGATTGAGGCAAAAGATAAAGATGCGCTCATCCTCGCCGCCGCTCCGGATGGGGAGGGGGGCTTTACCCTGCTCACCGGCCCTTCGGGTGGCCTTGTCGATAGTTGGGCAAGCTATGAGCGCGATGGCGACGACTACAACCTATTGGCCGAGGGAGCCATCCCTGAGCGCGACGAAAGCTTGCGGATCGCAAATCTTTTTGCCTATGAGGCAAACCCATTTCTTAATCCGGGGAGCGCGGCGCTCGACGTTTATCGCTACCGGGATTGGACAATTGGGGCGCAGTCCAACGGCGGTATCGTGGAGGCGACCGGACTGGAATTTAAAGGAGGGCTGATTGGTCTGAGTCCAGACTTTACCACGGAGGCGATTGCTCCGCGAAAGGGTACCGCCTTCTACCTGCCCAACCAAATCGCGGATAATATTTCTGTCGCAACTCTGGCCTCCATGGGGGCACAGACTGCGGCGTCCATCGGGGTTGAGCCGTTTCCGGGCAAGTTTGACCAAAGCGTTCAGGTACGTTTCACCACCACCTTAGCAGACGCGGAAATCTACTACCAGACCGCGCCCGGCCAACCCTGGCAAAGCGTGCGTCAGCAGGGAGCGCCGGTGCTTTATCAGGACACGACCCTGCGCTTTTTTGCGGAAAATGAGTTCGCTTCGACAGCCACGCAATCCGCCACCTATACCTTCACCCGGGATTTCAATGAGTTCGATTCAAACCGCGATGGCCTGCCCGATTTTGTGCGGGATGCCTTTGGGCTCGATCCCCTCGGCCCACCCGATACCACTGGGAATGGATACACAGACCTGGAGGAAATTTTGGCGGGGAGTGATCCCCTGGACCCCAAGGACGTTCCCGGAGATGGCGATCGCCTGACTCTGGGCACACGCTTTAACGTGCATGCTTTTGTGAATGTTCAGGACTTGGCAGTACTCCCGGAAATTGGGTTTGCCAGCGCCGGGGAGGCCGGCGTTGTCCGCGCCGCCGATACTGCCGGTACCGGCCTCGGGCAGGGACTGATCGAAGCTGCCTTTACCGGTGGTCCAGAAGACACCGCGGGGGCACGCGTGTCTGGGATTGAGCCCAATCCCTCCCGCCCCTTCTTCATCCTCCGAACCAATCGATTATTTTCGGATGTGAACGAAGCGCTGATACCGGAAAAAATTGCCCTGCAACCCATGCTACGGCTGCCCCTTCCAGAAATAGATTACACGCCCTCCGGCCAGGATTTGGAAACGGAAGTGGAAAACTGGGTGGCTGCAGCTAAAGATAGTTTGAGCGGTGTCGAACGCGAAACCGTGGAAAGCGCCCTATCCGCAGTAACCACCTTACAAACCGCCATCTTTGAACGGCATTTGGCACTCCTCTGGGAGCATCGCGCGAGCCTTGGCAGCACTCCCAAAGTGACCTTGCTGCCGGAGCGGACCGGCGACGGGTCGCGGCTTGCGCTGAGCCGGGCCGAATGGCGACTCTTTGCCAGTCCGGACCTTTCGGATCCTTTGGAACCCATGGTCGCGGACCTTCGCGAAAGTTGGCTAAATTTGGAGGACTTTTTTGCTGAGGACAACAGCGAGCTTGCCCTCGTCACCACCTTCGCCCGCGAGCTTTACCAAATCCATCGGGAGGAATACCTTCCCGGGCAAAGCAGCGCCCGTCCACCCATCGATGCCTTCCGTCATTTCCTGGAAAACGGAGGGGAGCTCCCCGCGTTTTACGACGAACATACAACGCTCGACAGCGGGGACCTTGCCACGATTTATCAGATCCTGAGTGGTTTAAGTCAGGAGCTCTCGCTGGCCCGGCCAGTGATGACCGTCGTCGCCGAAATCGGGGAAAACAGTTTCACCGGCCGCTGTCGCTTGGTGGCCGACACCGAAGGTGGCGACGCCTACCTGCTACTCAATCAAAGGGGTGAGGCCTACCGCTTCCCCTCCGGCTTGCGCTTACCCGTTGGCACGCTCCTGAGTATCACCGGGTTTACGGATGCCGTTCCCGTGGATCAGACCTGCGACGACGGCGCGGTGCCGCTTGAGGTGTTCTCGGTGGATTTGGCAGTCCTGCCCGCACCGCTCGACGAAGACAGCGCGGGGAACCTCTTGCCCGAGACCTGGGAAGAGCTCCACTTTGGCAAGACCGGCCAAGATCCCTTTGCCGATGAAAGCGGAAATGGATACAGTAACTTAGAGCACTATCTGCGAGGCCGCAGCCCCTTCATCACCAGTGCCATCTCGGGTAAGGATCCGCTCGACCTAAAGCCTCCCAGCCTGCGTATCCAACCTGACGCTGAAGGTAATTTTGAAATCGAGTGGGAATACGGAGAGGATCTTGCAGAATTCTTCCAGTTTCGCTTTGAACAAAGCACCGACCTCGTCGAATGGAGCACCTTCGAGCCGATGGAAACCGAGGCGGACGCGTCAGGTGCATTCAACGCCAAAGTCCCCCCAGCTGATGGAGAAGATGGGGAGCGCACCTTCTATCGCTTCCACCTTGAGCTGCGCAG